>CAZGNL010000007.1:0-64069 GCA_964527475.1 uncultured Syntrophaceae bacterium | reverse complement strand
ACGGAAAAGACTTTCATATTTCGTTGTCGCTTTCTTGCGATGATAGTTGGTATGATTCCAGGTTCCGGTTCGCTTGTTGGGGCCTGCCCCTGTTCACTCTTGCGCAAGCACGACATCATCCCCTCCATTTCATTCCCACCACCTGGTATAGGGTCAGGGTCTCTTCAAAGCCTTTGAGGCTTGCCTGTCTTGCCGCGGCTACCTCCAGATCGTCGGAGAGCCGGTCATATATTCCAGGTGTGACCAGGACCTCACCGCCGGAGGTTTGGGCTTCCACTCTGAAAGCGACATTTATGGGGGTTCCCATCGCGCCGTATTTCTTGCGCTTTTCCGAGCCGATGTTTCCCACGACCAGTTCACCGCAGTTCACTCCGATACCCATTTGAAGCTCGGGGAAACCCAAGGCGGCACTCTCGCCGTTCAATTCTTTCAGCGCGGTTTGCATTTCCAGTGCGCACGCTACAGCACGGCCGGTGGCATTGGCAATGGGTACCGGCGCTCCAAAGAAGACCAGTATTCCATCCCCCGCGAACTCGTCTATAGTGCCCTGGTGGCGGATTATGACGTCGGTCATCCTCTCCAGGTATCGGTTGATTATCTCCAGGACCTTTTCAGGCGCAAGAGATTCGGTCATGGACGTGAAACCCCGTAGATCCGACACTAGAATCGTAATGTCCCTCAACTCACCGCCCAGTTTCACTCCCCCCGGGGATTCAAGGATCTCCGCCACTATCTGCTCGCTGAGGTAGCGTCCAAACGTTTCCCTGATGTAATCTCGTTCCCTGAGGCCCTCAATCATGCGATTCAGACCTTCTCCCATAGTCCCGATTTCGTCGTTGGAGATCACCGGAACGCTTGCGTCCAGGTCTCCGCCGCGGATGCGTTCCATTGTCTTCCCGGCATCCTTTAACGGCTTGGAAACACTCAGTGAAATCAACGTCGACAGCTCAATGGCCATCCATATTCCCAGGACCAAGAGAAACCCTATCACCAGAGGCATCCCCGACAGGAAGTGCTCAACGGTTTGATGCCCCGCGTTTATCGCATGGATCTGGCTGAGCGTGACATAACTGATAATGATCAAAGGACAAATGCTTATCAGAAGTGAACCCAAGACCATCTTGGGCAGAATCGGTGTCCTCCTGGAAGAGGGGATCGTCAGCAGTGAATCAACGGGGAAGTGCTTGCGAACCGATCTCCTCAGCCAATACTCCAGAACAAGAAAGATATACGATACGGTGAAGGGTGCGCCTACGAACACTATTCCGCAAAATTGTCTCGTGGCCTCATGGTAGTCGGCCCTATAGAACCAATTCACTGTTGGCGGGCCGAAGCCGAAAAATATCCCCGCGGACAACCAGCCGATCAGACTTACTCCGGCCATCTTGAGAGGCATGTCCATCAATAACCCGGCCGCGGAATTCAGCGACTCCGAATCTCCGGCTTGGAACAGCTCTCTTGCTCTTCGACGCGCGGGCAACACCAAGGACAAGCCGATCAGAGAACAGACGGCCATGATGATGACCATGCCGACCACGAAGAAAGCGATCCGGTCGCCTGCATCCACGGCGGGGGCGTCACTGACAAGACGCGCCTCGATAAACGCGAAATAGATGAAGGTGACTGTGGCGCCGAGCAAATTCCCCAGCATGGTTATGGGCCAGATACCTCGCCACAGATTCCTCGGGGACCAACCTTGTTCCAATTCTTTGTCTTTGCACAGTTCCATTGTTCACCTTCTCCCGGTTACGTATCGAGAAGCATCAATCTCACGTCCATAACGTTTGTCAGGGTGGGACCCGTGATTATGAGATCGTCCAGCTTTTGGAAAAAATGGTACGCGTCATTATTCCGAAGGAATTCCTCAGGATCAAGCCCTTTTGCGGTTGCGCGTTCCAGGGTTCGGCTATCCACAATAGCGCCCGCCGCGTCCGTCGGGCCGTCGGTGCCGTCAGTGCCCGCGCTGAGGAACGAGCATCGGGGAATCCGGGAGGCCCGCTTCACAAGCGATAGAGCGAACTCCTGATTCCTACCGCCCTTTCCTTTGCCTTTGACGATCACAGTGGTTTCTCCACCGCTGAGAACGCACGCCGGGGGAGGAATCGGATTCCCTTCGGCTCGAATCTCCGCGGCTACGGCTCCGTGAAAAAGCGCGGCCTCAGTTGTGTCTCCCTCTATGGAAGATGACAGGATCAGGGTTCGGTACCCCAACTCCCGGGCCTTTTTCCGGCCCGCGTTCAGCGAGACAATGTTGCTGCCCACGATCACGCTTCTTACCCGCTCGAAGATCGGATCAGAGCGCTTGGGTGTTTCAGGGATTCTTTGGTCCGCCCCCTCGGTCAAGCGCCTCACTATGGTCTCCGGGCAGCTTTGGATCAGGCCGTACTGATCCAATACTTTGAGCGCGGCCGTGAAGGTAGACTCATCCGCGACAAACGGCCCGGATGCTATTGTGCCGGGATCATCCCCCACAACGTCGGAGAGCATCAGATTGATCACAAGAGCAGGATAGGCCGCGGCCATAAGATTTCCGCCCTTTGTGAGTGAGATATGCTTGCGGATCGCGTTTATCTCACGGATATTTGCCCCCACGGCAAGGAGATCCCTTGTGAGGCTTTGCTTCTCATCCAGGGTTATGGGCGCCGCGGGCGCGGGCAACAGCGCGGACCCCCCCCCGGAAATACACGAAATCACCAGATCTTTCCGGTCCATGGATTTGAGCAGATCTACGATCTCCCGGGCGGCTTGTTCGCCGTGCGCGTCAGGAACCGGGTGGCCTGCTTCACGTATGCGAATCCTCTTCAGCGGCAGGCCATGGTCGTACTTGACGCAGATGATCCCGCCATTGACGCGGTCACCCAGTATCTCTTCGACAGCCTTTCCCATGGCAGCGCTGCCTTTGCCCGCGCCGACCACAAAGATCCGGTCGAAATCAGCGAGATCCAAAGAGAGCCCCTCGCCGAACAGTATCCGACCCTTGTCCACTCGCAAAGAGCGCTTCACAGCTTCTTCCGGATCAGAGGCCTCCAGGCATGCGCCGAGGATCTCCATGGCGTCTGTTCTTAGCTTTTTCGGAGTTTGTTCCGCGGTCATTTCAAGTCCAACCGTGGCCTTTGGGGTGTTCTTACAACTACCATGCATTGAAAGGCACAACCAAGTATGAAAGTCCTTTCCGTTGTTCACTGGTCCGTGGCTTCGCCTCGGACAGGGTACTCCAAGAGCGCGCACGCTGCGCATGGCCTTGGAGGGGAGACTCATCTCCCCTCCAAACCACCCCATACGTTGACCCGCAAAGGGGTGGTTTCTTCACTGGATTTTCAGGTAAACCAACATACCCGGCCGGGTCCGGGCACAACGAAGCATGAAAATGTCCGCAAAGTCGTGGGTCCCGCACTGTAGGGGCGCACCTGTGTGTGCGCCCTTTTGCCATCCGTTAAACGCAGGAACGTGGTCGTTCCCGTCGCCCCCCTCCAAACCACCCCATACGTGACCCGGATAGGGGTGCCGGCGCCACGGGACATTTCAATGGGATTTCGCTCTCAAACTTATAAGGATCCTTTTCAGGGTGTCCCGCGGGGGCCATTGTCACTTGATGGAACGCGCTTCGGTATCAGGCATTAGGGGCCGCGGAAAGTTTTCCCCCGCGGCCTCGTCAAAAAAAGCTATTATTATTGCTCCACACTCAGAGTTCGACTTTTCGCGGCGTCCAGCCGTACAGCCGCCGCCTCCGCACGTGGGGGCCGGCCGAATGTTGGACCATGTTCGCATCGAGGCTTCACCAGGCTTCGAGACAGCAACTGATAGAAGGAGGAATCATGAAGAAGCTGCTCCGGTTGATTCCTGTGTGTCTGATCTTGTTGGTCCCCACAGGCGCCACACTAGCGGGAACCAAGTTCGTCACCATAGGTACCGGCGGTGTAACGGGGGTCTATTATCCCACAGGCGGAGCGATCAGCAAGCTTTTGAACAAAAAAAGGGACACGTACGGGCTCAAGGTGACGGCTGAAGCAACCGGTGGCTCGGTCTTCAACATCAATGCCCTAATGGCGGGTGATATGGACCTGGCTTTGGCCCAGTCCGACCGGGCGTACCAGGCCTGGAAGGGTTTGAGCGAATGGAAAGACAGGGGTCCGCAAAAGAACCTCAGAGGGGTGTTTACGCTTCACTCGGAGACCATCTGCCTCATCGCATCCGTGGACAGCGGAATAGGGAAATGCTCGAACCTTAAAGGAAAGATCGTAGCCATAGGAAATCCCGGGTCGGGAACCCGTCAGAATTCTCTGGATGCGCTTTCCATATGCGGTCTCAAGACCCGCGACCTGGGCCAAGCCGAGGGCATCAAGGCGGCCGAGGGAGCAGGCCTACTCCAGGACGGCCGGTTGGACGCGTATTTCTACACCGTGGGACACCCCAACGGATCCATCAAGGAGGCCGCGGCGGGCAGGACCAAGGTGCGATTTGTCCCTTTCCCGGAGCTGGGCGATCTGCTGAAAAGAAAGCCATACTACAGCAAGGCATTCATACCGGTGAAATTCTATCCGGGAATGGAGAACAAAGAAAACGTGCCCACCTTCGGCGTGAAGGCCGCTTTCCTGAGTTCCATCAAAGTCCCCGACAGTGTGGTCTACGCGATCACTAAAGAAGTGTTTGAAAGCCTTGAAACCTTCAGAACCCTGCACTCGGCCCTGTCAGGACTGAAGAAAGAAGAAATGGTCAAAGGCTTTGCCATGCCCATCCATCCAGGGGCCCTGAAATACTACAAGGAGGTCGGCCTCGACAAATACATTGACGAGCATTGACCGGGAAGCATATTTCGTTAATTTGACGATGACGTGGGGGGCGCCGAAGGATCACCCATGACGGACTCCAAGCCCCCCAATGGATCGACCAGTGGCGTGGCAGTGGCTGCGGATCTCAAGTCAGCGGAAATCGGACACGATTTGAGCGGATGGTCCGGTTACGCGGTGGGATTGATCGCTGCTTCCTGGTCTGTTTTTCAGCTTTCCCTGGCAAGTTTTCTTGTGCTGGACAGTCTTGTCATAAGGGCTGTACATCTGGGGTTCGCATTTCTGATCGTGTTCCTGGCCTTCCCGGCTCTGAAGGGGACGCGCGAGGGGATATTCTCCATACTGGGTCCGAGGGACAAGATCGGAATCCTCAGCGCGTCTACCGCGGTCATCGCATGCGCGTCGGCCCTATACATAGTCGTCGATTATGAGGGGATCAGCGGTCGCCAGGGTGTGCCGTTGTTCCGCGACGTCGCGATCGGCTTAGTGCTGATCGCTTTTCTGCTCGAGGCAGCGCGCCGCGTGGTGGGACCCGCTCTGCCGGTGATTTCCATCGTGTTTATCGTCTATGCTCTTCTCGGGAACCATATGCCCGACTTCATGGCGTTCCGCGGAGTTTCCCTGAGCCGCCTACTTGGTCAGATGACCATGTCCACCGAGGGGATTTACGGCATTCCGCTGGATGTTTCGGCCAACATCGTATTTCTTTTCGTGCTCTTCGGGGCCATTCTTGAGAAGGCCGGCGCGGGGGCCTACTTTATCCAATTGGCGCTTGCGCTCCTGGGTCGATTCAAGGGCGGACCTGCCAAGGCCGCGGTTCTGGCCAGCGGCCTGACCGGCATGGTGTCAGGCTCCAGCATCGCCAACATCGTTACCACGGGGACTTTCACTATTCCGCTCATGAAGAAGGTCGGATATCCTGCGAAAAAGGCTGCCGCTGTTGAAGTGGCGGCCAGCACGGACGGACAGCTCGCGCCTCCCATAATGGGAGCCGCGGCGTTCATCATCGCGGAATACGTGAACATCAGCTACCTGGATGTGGTAAAGGCTGCATTGGTGCCGGCCCTGGTCTCTTACGTGGCGCTCCTGTATATCACTCACGTGGAGGCGTGCAAACTGGGAATCGAAGGATTGAGCCGAGAAGAAGCACCGCGGTTCAGAGAAGTCTTTTTCAGCGGCATTCATTTCCTGATCCCCATTGCGGTGCTGATGACGGAACTCGTCTATTACAGGCACTCGCCACAGATGGCGGTCTTCTACGCGATAGTTGTGCTCACCGTCATAATCCTGTTCATGTTTCCCATGCGCGCGGTTCGGGAAAGGAAACCCATCATGGAAGGAGTCCGAACCGCGCTCGGAATAATTGTCAGGAGTTTGTCCACGGGGGCTCGCAACATGGTTTCAGTGGCGGTTGCCACAGCCTGCGCGGGGATCATTGTGGGTGTGGTCACACTTGGGCTGGGGGGGCTCATCACGGAAATCATAGACGTGCTCAGCCGCGGGAACCTCTACGCGATGTTGCTGATCACGGCTGTGGCCTGCCTTATTATCGGAATGGGCCTGCCCACTACCGCGACCTACATAGTCATGGCGTCTCTCACCGCGCCGGCCATGGTCACAATCGGCGCAGACACCGGGTTTGTGGTCCCGCTGATAGCCGCTCACCTGTTCTGTTTCTATTTTGGGATCCTCGCGGACGATACGCCTCCGGTGGGGCTCGCGTCCTACGCGGCTGCCGCGATCGCGAGATCTGATCCGATCCCCACAGGTCTGCAAGGATTCGCCTATGACATCCGGACCGCTATTCTGCCGTTCATGTTCATCTTCAACCATGAACTCCTGCTCATCGGCGTAACCAGCGTCCCGCAGGCGATTCTGGTGATCACGACCGCGAGCCTTGGGGCAATGGCCTTTGTGTCCGCGACCCAGGGATGGCTCGTCACTCGAAATCGCTGGTATGAAATCCCCTGCCTGCTCGCGGTCACCGTCATAATGATGAGACCCGCGCTCCTCGCTACATGGCTGGATCTCCCCCACAAATACTTCAGTTTCATTATAGGCGGAGCGCTCTACGGAGCAATCTATCTCGCGCAACGGGCCAGAGCGGAAAGGGCAAACCAGGCCGGGTAAAGGAATCGGCAATATGAGGACACTACTACTTTTGTTCTTGGTGTCCTTCAATCACCTACACATCGCGGGGCTATCTTGATCCGCAAGGATCAAGACTGTCCGAGGGAGGATCGCCATGCGTGGTCAGTTTGAAACGGGAGACATGTGTCTCGTCCACCACACGGATGAGAGCAGAAAAGGTAGTATTTCCCCGTTCCATACGGCGCTTGAAAGCATAATTGACAGGTCAGACGTAAGAATCGCGTGTCCTTACCTGTCTGTCCAATATCTCATGGCAATGACCGAGCTTGCCCGATCGTGGCGCCTCTTGACCGACGTGGAAGAATGGCTGAGTTCGCAATCAACAGACCTGAGGACTGAGGCTGAGAAATTCATCCGTGACAACCAACGCAGGATTCGCCATTGTCCCAGTCTTCATGCCAAGATCGCTATGAATGAAGAGGTTGCGCTGATTGGGTCGGCGAACTTCACCCGGAGAGGTTTGACCTCACGTGAGGAAATTGGTGTCATCGTGCGCGGCGCAACCATTGTGGGGCAACTTCATGCTTGGTTTGACCAGATGTGGGATCAAACGACTCAGGCAGACTTGGCTGAGCTGGCAACCTATGTCACGGGTTTGCCGACTGTGGACCCGGACGCGAGAGCTACCGACCACAAAATCCGAAGCCCGTTCAAGCCGCCGCGAGCAAAACTGCCTCCGCTTGGCAAGGCCCGGGCCGACTCGGAGCCCAGTCCTTCCATCGACAAGAAGGTCTATTCCCGCTTGCTCAAATATCTTAGAATGGCCCCTGACCGTCGGTGGATCGAAGGGTACTTCGATCTCGTCAGAGAGGTGATCGAGACCAGCGGACTGAGTAGTGACGATGACCGCCTTGTCATGACCATACGCACGAGCCGGCGTCTTCCCGTCACTATCAACCAACGGTACGTTTTGGCTGCCTTGTGGAAGGATCGTTCCAGTGTCGGTTTTTCACTCAGCAAAGAGTACCCGATCCCGGACATTCTCCTTGACCGGAAACTGTATGAGGAAGAAGGCTATGAGCCACGGAAGAAGGAACCGCCGGCCGAAGTGCCAAGATATGTGGAGTTTAAGTTGGATCACCCTTCCGATGTTCCCGCAGACTTGAAAAGAGTCTGGAAGGAAGTGATTTCCCGTGAAGTAGGTCACGGAGAAGGGTCTTCACATCGCCGTTATCATCAACCGCTAATATACGCCATGGCCATGAATCCGGCTGTACGACGGAGAGTTTTTGACGATGCCTTTGGGTCTTGAGTTCACGCCGTAGTTCGTGACGCCATATCTTCGTGCTCCGGAAGAGGCGTTCGAGCGAAAAATGAATTCTTGCGGTCTACGTTGTTTCGTGGTTTATCATGAGTACAAGCAATAGTGGCGTCGTAACCGGCCGACAGGGAGTCTTTCGTGCAGAGGAAATGTGACGATATCCTGAACATGCTTTCGGCCGAGAGAGAGACGATCCGCGGTTTCGGGGTACGGCGTCTCGGCCTCTTCGGATCTGTCGTCCGCGGGGAAGGAACCGAATCGAGCGACCTGGACTTTCTCGTGGAATTTGACAAGGCAACCATCCGGAACTACCTCGACTTGAAGGAATTCCTCGAGAAACTCTTCCACTGTGAAGTGGATCTGGTCTTTTCCGACTCTGTGAAGCCGCGACTACAACCAATTATCTTCAAGGAGACGATCTATGCCCCGGGACTATAGGGTCTACCTCGATGATATCTTGGAATCGGTCGGGAAAATCAAAGACTACACGGCCGGATACACCCGGCAGAGATTTGCCGAGGACTCGAAAACCGTGGACGCGGTGATCAGAAATCTCATGGTGATCGGGGAAGCGGCAAAACATGTGCCTCAGGAGGTTCGAGCGAGGCATCCGGAAGCTCATTGGAGGGAGATGATAGGCCTTCGTAACATTGTGATCCATGAGTACTTCGGAATCAATCTCGATGTAATTTGGAACGTCATCAAGACGGACTTGCCAGCGCTTGAGATTCATGTGAGAGAGATTCTGCAAGGCAGATAAGTCTGCCCGCCAAAGATGGCTGGATTCTTACGGAATTACCACAACCGCGGGCCCCATCCCGGGCGATGCCATAAACTACTGAACAATGGAAAAGACTTTGATGCTTCGTTGTCCGTTTGTCGGCCATTGCAGTTCCTACTGAAAATCGGAGAGCATCCGCAGTAGGACCGGCATCTTGCCGGTCCACCATTCCAGCGGCGCCACACCTGGATTGAATCGATTTCGGGGTATGGTCGGGAGTCACCCTCTCACTCTTCTCTGTGCCCTCTGTGGCTGAATATTCTGTTCTTCTCTGCGTGCCTGTGCCGCTGATCGTCTCTCATGGCCCCTGGGAATGTATGAACCCACTTGGGGCCCCGAGGATATGAGCCTTGTGGTGGGAGACCGGCAAGATGCCGGTCCTACTCTCGAGTAGTCACCGTGGCCGCGGTGTCAAGTGTGGCCAATGGCTGGTTTGACCCTCTCGTTGGGGGCTTTGCTGAACCGCCCCCGGGGCGAGTCTTTCCCCGATGAATCGTCGAGGTTGCCCACAAGTTTCAGCATCTGAGTAAATGGCACGTCCACTGCTACACGCCGTATGATGGTCACTCTGCTAATCAGCAGCAGAACAAAAAGTCATAAACACAGATATGTTCATGTGGGGATTCCAGGACTCCTTATTGGATGACCTCAAAGTGATCCCCCACTTCGTATTTTGCCAGCCGAAGCAAAGCGAGAAGGCCCCACAGGCAATATTCAGGCGTGTAGTCGGAATGACTCATTACCAGGGCGTGAGCGATCCTGTTACGGAGATTGTATCCTGCTTGTTCCACGAGCAACAACCTAAGGAACAGGTGGTCGCCCCGATCCAGTAGATTCTCTGTGTTCGGGTCATACAACAAGTTTTTGAGATCCCTTTCCCTGAAGATGGTTTTGCCATTGGGGTCATTGACCATTTTCCACGTTGTGATTCCATGAGAATGACATAAGTCTCTGAGCAAACCCTCCAGCTTAAGTGTTAAGGAATCCACGCCCAGGACACAGTGCCGTATCTCAGAAGGATTTTGGAGAAAAGCGGTGAGATCAGCCATGCAATGAGTGACAGACGGTGCGACTAGGTCCAACCATCTGTATTCTTTCACTCGACGGCCGGGGAGGCGGCGGCAAAAGTGCCTCCCAATCCAGGTATTTACTTCCAAGTATTCCAGAACAGTGGCTGCGGAAAGGCCAGCATATTCGATCCCTGCTTTCAGTAGCTCCCTAACCAATTCGATAGTGAAACATTCCAACTGGATCTGCGAGTACACCAACGTGTCGAGACGCGTTTTCTCACCAGAATTAGTGAAGTGCTGAGCTTGGTGTCCCCGCTCATCCGTTACGCCGACACCCACAAGGTCAAGTATCGTACGGCCCTGATCACGATCTTCCACGATCCGCTCAAGGTCTTCGAGATTCGGAAGAAAGCCTCGGTCTTCACTCAGGAAACAGAGGATGCCATCCGCACCATGTTGGGCCATCTCCACCGCGAGTGCCTTGACATTATTGAGATATTTCGTAAGGTCCACCTCTGCAGAGATGTTTCCCACGGGCATCCGACCCACCACACCATAATATTTGGATTCCAGTTCGCTGACCTTTGAGGGGTCCGGGACACGTCTGTATTCGGTGAGGGCATCTTCCCAATGAATGAACTCATTGGGAGTGTGCCGGAATCTCTCCATTAGAGTTTCATGGCATTCTGCCTTCTTTCTTGCCCAGCAATCTGATTGCCTTCCAGTCTTCGATTCCACTCGTTCACCCAGATCCAAAAAATCCACCGCCAGCTCCTCGCGCCGATGCGCAATCAGGACTTCCGCCAACTTCCAGCATAGTGTGTCAATATTCCGGAAGTCGTCCTTGCCGAATTTCCTTGTTTCCCTCAACATGTACTGAATGAGGCTGTTACGTACACTCATTGAGGCCGGATTGTCGAACGGGAAATCGAGGATTATCCTTAGAATCTCGGCCTTGACCTCGTCTGTCCTCCACTCCGTCTGGTAGGCCAAGGAGTGGGCATTGATGAGGGTCGAGAGCAGATTATGTCCGTAATGTGCCGTTGGATTTTCGATCTGCTGATTCTCGAAGATTGTCAGTGAGAGGAGATAAGAATCAACGGCCGTTCTGGCAACATCGCGGTGCTTATACTTAGGACTGCACCAAAGAATGTGGGAGTAACGAGCTTTCAGGATGGGATTCTGAGTAGCCTCCAGCCGTGAATGTAGATAGTCATACTCCTTTCCAGAGACTCCCTCGTAGTCCATGCGCTTTGCTTCCCCTTCGTCAAATTGCACGTCGAGGAAATCCATCTCCCATTGGGCTTCTCGGGCATCGCAAGAAGCCTCGGAATCATGATCAAGGTCTCTTATCTTTTCAAATAGCTGCCTGATATCACAACTAAAAGGGTAATCTTGCGCGTGGTCCTCAAGATGTCTTTGAATTGAGGCTAGATCGTTGAGACTCGACATCAGCGCAACCTCTGGTCCCTCGGAGAGGGTTGTACAACCGGGGGGCGGGTAGCCCCCTCTCTCGTCACATCAAAACTGTTTTGTACACATGGTTGAAAACCTACAGCTTTCTTCATCTGCCCGGTTGATCCAAAGCGCTATTCGGATATCACCAGGGGCGTGACTACAAAAGTTCGCGCGCCTTCTACGTAATAGTGAACCTTCCCGAGCATTCTCACAGGAAGATCGACATTGAGCTTGAGCGCCTGAGAGGCACCGAGAATCCCGCCTATTCCTGGATAGAAGTATTCGCTCTTCGCCAGGAGCGACAAATTTCGCTTTCCGCTTATCAGCTCGAAGATCTCCTGGCGCTCACCCGTTTTCGGATTCGACCACGCTCCCAGCGTGAGGTTGCCATCGACCCAGCCCACTTTGGACCCTGCTCCAGAGTTGAAAGCTTCCAAAGTCAATTCCCCGATTTTGGATAGCTCGTGGTTGATCTCTTGAAGCATTCCAAAGGAGGAAAGAGAATAGGAACGGCTCTCTTGAGTATGGATTCCAGCCTTGAGTACAGAGATTCCTAGGTCTGCTCTGCCGCCCTCAGTCTTCGTCAGTACAGAACTAGGGGACGTTCCGGTTAACTCTTCGCATTTTAGAGAGACGTATTCGACATCCAAATACACTATCCTGTCCACGGTGAGTGGATGAAAGCTAATACTAGCCATTGTGGTCTCCTAATCTTCGCATACTCTATCTTGAGGTTTTAGTGGTGTCAAGGAGTCCTCTCGGTGTGCTCTCATCCCTGAACGTCACGTTTCCGTCCACATGCGACGCGTAATCCGCGTCAGACATGAATTGAGTGATGTCTTCGGCCCAGTTCTCAAGTGATCACGACCATGATCATGTCACACTACTGCTACCAGCTGATTTGCGACCCACACTTGTCGTTGGATCGGGAGCCCATCGCAGGGCCGATTGGCAGCACAGGCTGATTCACAGTTGCGCTGGGTGTTGCCCAGCTTCGAGTCACGGAAAACAGTGGTCTGTGCTCCCGACCATTTCCTCAAACCTCAAGACGGCAACGCTGCTATGGCAGCCAGGTGTAACCGAAGCAACATGGACCGCCACTTCCTTGGTGATGGGAAGCTGAACCGCCGAAGCTCGCCGGACATTAGATCATCCCACAACCACATCGGCGGCAAAAGTTCCTCATGGAGAGCGCAATTGTGATAATGTCATGTTCAGATCAGGAGAGCCCTGTGCGGAATTCTCATGGGCCGCCGAAAAGGAAGATGCTGTGGCCTATTGAGGCCTAAGCGGCGGCAATAGTTGGGAGTTTTTGCAACCACTTCTACACACCGATGCGGGTTTTCAAGGTGTGATTCCGGATTAAGAGTGAGGAAACGGATTCAGCTATGGGAGACAGATTCAAGACCATAATCATTTCGGTTGCGATTATTCTTTTGGGAGTCGCGGGTTTCGTGGCCTTAAAGGTCACCAAGCCAGCGCCGCCAAAGAAGAAGGCTGAACTTGCCGGCCCGCTGGTTAGAGTGGTGTCGGCCAAGGAGCAGGATCTCAGGGCCGTTGTGAAAGAGAGCGGCAACGTTCAACCGAAAACAAGTCTTACAATAACAGCGGAAGTCGCGGGCAGGGTGGTCAAGCTTTCACCTAATCTCCAGGCAGGCTATTTTGTGAGCAAAGGTGAACTGCTCGTAGAGATTGACCCAAGGGAGTACCGTCTCAGCGTTGAGCAGTTCAAGGCCCAGATAGCTCAGTTGGAAGCTGAAAAGGCCAAGGTCGCCCAGGAGGAGGTCAACATTGAACTCAATCTCCAGTTGGAGGAGGAGCGGCTGAAGCCGGCCGTAGCCGAGCTGGAAAGGAAAAGAAGTCTTCTTGGTTCAGGAGCGCTGTCTCAGAGTGCGATAGATCAGCAGGAGATCGAAACCAAACGCATCAAGATCGCTCATCTGGCTCAGAAGAATGCTCTGAGACTGATGAAATCTCAGAAGGACCTTATCCGGGCGAAAATCGAAGCCACCAGGGCCCAACTGGAATCCGCGGGTCTCAAGCTCGAAAAAACAAAGATCTTCGCGCCTTTTGACGGCCGGATAATGGAAGAATCCGTGGAGGAAGGGCATTACGCTCAGATCGGCCAGAAGCTCGCGGTAATATTCGATATTTCCGCTGTAGAAATCGTTATTCAAGTTCCGGGGTACAAGATCCCGCAACTAGGTATGTTCCGCCGTAAGAATTCGAAATTCCCTGCGTTCGCCGACGTGTCCGAGGTGAACAAATTAATGCGAGAGCATGGCCCGGAGGCCACAGTCCGGCTTAAGGCAGCCGATCGAGACCTGACCTGGAAAGGCAGAGTTACCCGTTTGCAGGGCCAGATAGATCTGGCCACAAGAACGATCCCCATGGTGGTTGAGGTGAAAGATCCCTTCAAGGATGTGGTTCCGGGGAAGAAACCGCCCCTGGTCCCGGGGATGTTCGTAGAGGTGCTGCTCAAAGGAAAGTTGTACAAGGATGTATTCAAAGTCCCCCGGGCCGCGCTCCATGCGGGGAACGTTTATTTGGTTACCGACGGCAAACTGGAGATAAGAAAGGTCAAAGTTGTCAGAGTGGGGCGGGAATATGTGTATGTTTCCAAAGGCCTCAAGACTGGCGACAAGATCATCATCTCTCCTGTCGCGGTTCCTATTCCGGGGCAGCCGCTGCGGATCGTTTCGGGAAAATGAATCAGAGAGAATAGGCGACAATTCCAATGAGAAGCATTGTTCAATGGAGTGTGAACCGACCCGCGGTAGCCAATCTGCTGATGCTGTTCCTGCTCTTGATGGGCGGATACAGCGCGTGGACCATGCAGAGAGAGATGTTTCCTGAATTCTCTCTCGATAGAATTCAGGTTTCAGTGGTCTACAAGGGCGCTTCAGCGGAGGAGATGGAAGAATCCGTATGTGTCAAAATCGAAGAAGAGATTGCCGGTCTGGAGGGGGTCGACAGGATCACTTCCAGGTCTGTTGAGGGTCGTTGCCAGGTCATGGTGGAGCTTGAGACCGACTGCGACTTGGCCAAAGCTTATAATGACATCAAGAACGCGGTAGACCAGGTAGATACTTTCCCCGATGAATCAGAAACCCCGTTGACCGTGGAAATCACTCGCAAGCGTGCAGTCATCAAAGTGGCGGTGTTCGGAGACCTCTCCGAACAGGCGTTGACCGCGATGGCCGAGAAGGTGAAAAACGACCTGATGCAGATGCCGGAGATTTCCCAGGTGGAGCTTATCGGGAATCGGGAACACGAAATCTCTGTGGAGATTCCTGAGAACAATCTTCGGAAATACGGCCTTACTCTGGCGGGAGTCGCGGACCTCATAAAAAGGAACTCGTTGGACCTTCCCGCGGGCACAATTCAGGCGGACACTGGAAAGGTTCTCATCAGGACCAAAGGACTGCGGTACACGGCCAAGGAATTTGAAGATCTGATCGTTCTTTCCCGAATAGACGGGACAGTGGTTCCGTTGAGTCAGATCGCCACACTCAGGGATTCCTTTGAAGAGGTGGACATCCGGGCCAGAATGGACGGGAAGCCGGCAATTATTGTGAAGGTTGACAAGACCTCGCGGCAGGACGCAATTGAGATAGCCGACAAGGTGAAAGCCTACGTAAAGGAGAAAAACGCAACCCTCCCCGAAACTATACGCCTGGCCGCGTGGGACGATGACTCGCTGATCATCAAGAGCCGCTTGAGCCTTTTGGTGAGGAACGGGTTGCAAGGTCTCTTTCTCGTTCTGGTGATCCTCGCGCTATTTCTACGGATTCGGACCGCGCTGTGGGTGGCCATGGGGATACCCATTTC
Organism: uncultured Syntrophaceae bacterium; assembly: GCA_964527475.1. GTDB lineage: Bacteria > Desulfobacterota > Desulfomonilia > Desulfomonilales > Desulfomonilaceae > CAZGNL01. The sequence goes on along the minus strand of CAZGNL010000007.1, from coordinate 48,790 downwards.
CATGATGGGCGCGTTCTTTTTCCTTGATCTTTACGGTTTCACCCTCAACATGATCTCCATGTTTTCCTTCATAATAGTGCTCGGAATTGTTGTGGACGATGCGATAGTCATCGGCGAAAACATCTACCAGCAATTGGAGGCCGGTGAGACGCCGCTTACAGCCGCGGTGGAGGGCGCCGGCCAAATGGCTTATCCGGTCATCAACGCAGTAACGACCACCATAGTGGCTTTTGCTCCCATGCTCTTTGTGGCGGGCATGATGGGGAAATTTATGAGCGTATTCCCCCTGGCGATCATGGCGGTTCTCCTGGTTTCTTTGGCAGAGGTCTTTGTGATTTTGCCTTCCCACCTGGCTCACATGAAGCTCGAACAGGACATGACCCGCCGATGGAGCCCGTTTGTAATGTTGGAGCGCGTGAGACGCGCAGTAGACGAGCAGCTGCAACGGTTCATCGACACTGTTTTTGTCCCTGTCATGGATTCAATCATGACGCATCGGTACATATTTCTGGCCGCGGCTGTGGCTTCGTTGGTTTTCTGTTTCGGTTTGGTGGCCGGTGGCCGAATCTCCTTTGTGCTCTTTCCAAAAGTGGATTCCGACAGGATTACGGCCACTCTCATACTTCCCGAGGGGACCAGCATAAAGGCCACCGAAGCGGCTGTCGCAAAGTTTGAGAACGCTGCCCGGGAAATGGCCGCCCTGTATCCGAGAAAGGACGGGAAATCGATCATTCAGCACATCTTTTCACTTGCCGGTGGCACGCTGGACAACGAAGAAAGCGGCTCCCACGTGGCTGAAGTGGTTGTGAGGTTGATATCATCGGAGGAGAGAGGAATAGCGTCATCCAAAATAACCGCGGCCTGGAGAGAGCTTACCGGAGAGATTCCCGACACATTGGCGCTAACCTTCGGATCGGGCGCGGGACCGGGCAAAAGACTGGGAGGCCGCCCCATCGAAGTCCAGTTGCTGGGCGATGACATGGACCAACTGCTCGCCGCGGCCGACAGCCTTAAGAGGGAACTGGCACAGTTCACAGGCGTGGAAGATGTCCAGGACTCCTACAGGCCGGGGAAAAATGAGTTTCGATTGTCCTTGAAAGAGGGCGCTCGACAATTGGGGATCAGTCTCGCGGATCTGGCAAGGCAGATACGGTCCAGCTTCTGGGGCGAAGAACCCCTCAAGGTGCAACGGGGCAGAAACGAGGTGACCATAAGGGTTCGCTATCCTGAAAACGAGAGGATGGCCCCCGGTGATCTTGAAAACATGAAAGTTCGTACAGCGGACCGCAAAGAGATACCATTCAAACACGTGGCCCAAGTGGTGGAAGACCACGGTCCCGCAATCATCAAAAGGGTTTACGGCCACAGGGCTGTGACCGTGACCGCGGATGTGGATGAAGACAAGGCAAATGCCAGAGAAGTCCTGGCAAAACTGTCTGAAGGCTTCTTCGAGAAACTGAAGCGAGACCACCCGGGTCTGAGTATCCTGCTGGAAGGCCAGCAAAAGGAAACCCAGGAATCTATGGGCAGCCTGTTCAAGGGGTTTGTTGTGGCCCTGTTCCTTATCTACATCCTGCTCGTGAACATGTTCCGAACTTATACTCAGCCACTCATTATCATGGCCGCCATACCCTTTGCCTTCATCGGTATCTTTATCGGTCATTTGTTGTTTGGAATGGATTTCACCATGCTGTCAATGTTCGGGGTGATGGCCTTGGCGGGCATTGTAGTCAATGACTCGCTGCTGCTCTTGGAGGCTTCCAACAGAGAGCACGACAAAGGACTCTCCCGGCACGACGCGCTCATCGCGGGGGCGCGCAACAGATTCCGACAGATTATTCTCACCACCCTGAGCACCATCGCCGGACTCACTCCCATAATGTTGGAGACCAGCGTGCAGGCCCAGTTTCTCAAGCCCATGACAATCACCGTAGTCTTTGGACTCCTGGCATCTACCGTGCTGATCCTGTTGTTGATACCGGCTCTCAGCATCATAAGGCACGATATACTCACGAAGTTCGCGGGATCAGCGGCACAGCCTCGCACAGAATGAGCATGGGACCGCTTGGGCCGGTGGACTCTGCAATCCGCCCATTACAAGGAGAGTTTTCTGAATGCTCACTCATGAAAAGAAAATCAATGCTGAAGAATCCAAGGCTTTTGTGGAAACATTTACATTGAAGCCAGAACGTTCGGGTCCCTTGTCCGGCCTGAGTTTCGCTGTTAAGGACCTTATCGACGTCCGCGGTTATAAGACGGGATGCGGCAACCCTGACCGGCGTGAGACCCATCCACCGGCGGCCGCCAACGCGGTGTGCGTAGATCAATTGCTGTCCGCCGGCGCAGAGTGCCTCGGCAAGACTATCACGGACGAACTTGCCTTCGGATTGATCGGTGAAAACTTCTTTTACGGCACGCCACTGAACCCCAAAGCTCCGGATAGAGTTCCGGGAGGATCTTCCTGTGGGTCGGCCTCTGCCGTGGCTTGCGGCATCGTGGATTTTGCCCTTGGAACCGACACGGGTGGGTCGGTTCGGGTCCCCGCGAGCAATTGTGGAATCTATGGGATTCGGCCTTCCCACGGTTTGATTTCATTAGCAGGGGTAAATCCCTTTGCCCCAACATTTGATACAGTAGGCGTTTTGGCCGGAACTTGGAAATCGTTGGAAAAAGCGAGCTGTGTTTTGCTCGGATACGACATCCCGGAAAGCATCGAGATCGGAACCATTCACCTGGTGAAGGAGAGCTTCGAGATTTCAGATCCGGAAGTAAGAGCGGCTATGATGGAACCTGTGAGAGACCTGACCGACAGGTTTCCAGGCAAGGTCAAGGAGATTTCGCTGCGAGAGGTCGTCAATGAAACACACGAACAGGATTTGACTTCATGGTATCAAATCTACCGTGTGGTCCAGTCCGCGGAGACCTGGAGCTGCCTGGGTTCGTGGATCGAGCAAACCAAACCCGAATTCGGACCAAGACCCAAGGCGAGCTTTGAACATGTCAGGAACATGGACCGCAACGAAATAGGACCCTTTGTCCGGAAAAGGGAAACCTACTTTCGCGCTCTCAGGGAGTTCCTTGGTCCGAACGATCTGTTGTGTATGCCCACCACCCCCGCCATAGCGCCGAAGAAAGGCGCGCTCGGAATCGATCGAACCAAGGGCGACTATTATCCACGGACTCTATCGCTCACATCCGTTTCAGGCGTCGGACGCATGCCGCAAGTCACCTTGCCCCTGGCCGAGGTCGATGGTGTCCCCATAGGATTGTCCCTCCTCGCGTCACAGGGAATGGATGCGTTTCTGCTGGGGGTTTGTCGGACTATCGCGCCTCATACGGATTCGCTTTCTTCGGAATGAACCGGGGGCTCTCTTTTGCAAAAGACCGCCCCCGGACCCCCGCAGAAAACTCCTATCGAGGCGGCATTCGTTCGCAGGCTCACTGGGCCGTCTCGGGGGCGCCATGTGCGGGACAATCCGAGAGTAGGTCCGGGCTTCGAGGAATGCAACGGTTTCTCAGCTTTTCGTATGAAAAGCTGAGAAACCGTTCCACCCACCGCAACAAGAAACACGAAGACACCTTTTCGCTCTCACCTAAGACCGAAGACCAACGTTTCATTTCGCGTTTAATTTTGAGAATTACTATATATAGGATTCATTTGACAAACATCCATGCCCGGGAAGGGCACAACGAAGCAGGAGAATGGCCGTACCGCTCCGGGTTGCAGGCGTAGGGGCATAGCATGCTACGCCGAAATAGTCGGCCTGCGGTGGCACCCATGGAAGCCACGGTATTTCAAAAAGGGAATTCTCATAGAAAGTCTCTTAGTGAAACCACCCCTTTTCGGGTCAACGTATGGGGTGGTTTGGAGGGGAGCCACTCCGCGTGGGGCGATTGAGTGGGACCGGGAGAGCTTACGTGACCGTGAGAGTTATCGGGAGCATGACGTTGAAATGCCTGCCCGGCTAGGGCCTCCCCTCCAAGTTATTGCGCAGCGTGCGCGCTCTTCACACGCCTGTCCGAGGCGAAGCCACGGACTACCGAACAATGGAAAAGGCTTTCATAGTTCGTCGGCGCCTGTAATTTCAGGCCTGTAAGCTGGTGGTATTAGAAACTCATCTTCAGCTGAATCTTGTGATAGAAGATCGGGTCGATGGTCCTGTCAGGATTGATTCCCCAATTGGTATCCTGGTCGTGGTCCTGCTGCCAGCCTACAACGGAACGGTCGATACAAGCGTAGTTGAACCACTTTCCGGGGCGCCAGAGCGAGAAGTCAGCCCTGATGTTGAAGCCTTCAAGAAGCTTCCAATCGAACCCCGCGCCCAATTCCCAGCCGAGGTCGTTATCCGGTATGGCCGGCGCGGCGCGCGCGCTTGCTGTGGCGTCGTTCCAGTTATACCGGGTGTTGGCGCCGAATAGAGACCAGGCCCGAACCGGGAGGTTGGCGGGGTTATCCATGGAGGTGTACCCCTCAGCCTGAGTTGCGCCGGGTGTCATGACATTCCAGTTGAATAGGGGTCGATGCACACCCCAACCGTAACCATGGCCGGCTCGCTGGGCCCAGAAGCCGCTCATATAAACGTTCAGGTTCGCTGCCACCGCATAGTCGATGCGTGCGCCCATACCGGCTGCGTCCATGAAGTTACCCTTTCGGTCAAAGATACCGATGGCGCCGGCGCCGGTCCCGTAGCTCAGGACCATCAGGTTGCTGTACGGTTCGAAAACCGTGGAGTTTCCGAGCAGCACGCCGTTTTCGAAAGAGCCCTGCCTGTCAATCAGCCTTCCGGCCCTTCTATCGGGACCGGTGGCATAGGCATACAACAATGAAAGCTTCAGAGGACCCGTGACGAATCCTGTCTCAACAACGCACCGCCAATCTTCGTAGTACTGGGGAAGACGCCGCGTTCTCTTGCGGATACGGTCGTAGTGGTCCACTTCCGCATTGACGAAGAAGCGGCCGTTGTTGAACTTCAACCACGCAATACCGATCCAGTCTTTTGTGTCGCGTGCGCGATAGTACGGGCCCTGAGGGGCCCCGGGAAGAACCCCGCCTTGGTCATCGTGAGTGCTGATATAGTCGAAGAAGATTCCGGTCTCAAGCGGCCCTGCGTTATACCGGACAATACAGCCCAGCTCCGGGTCGCGGTTGTTTCTCGTATCCAGAGGGTTCCAGGAATCGCCGTAGAGGAGTCCACTCAAGGTCAAGGGGTCATTCCTTCTGGAGGGATAACCAAAGGCCACGAACGTCAGCGGGCCGTACGGCACGACCAACGCCAGGGACTCTGAACTCATTTCACTGCCGTCCAGCATCATGCCCATGCCCACCGGAGCAGGTCGTTTACCGAAGGCTATGATGCCCCACGGGGTCTGGACAGTACCCCAGAGGGTTTCCACGTAGATGGAGGAAAACCCCACGTTGGTCCCGCCCAGTTCACTGTTCAGATACTGAGACGCGACCGCCTGGTTCATGTACCCGCCTTGCACTATGGACTGCCAGTCCATGCCATACGTACCGCCCGTCTTGCCGGGCCAATAGTTGTTACCGATATCACCTGCAATCTGAGAGGTCCAGTGTGCACGGTAATCGATGGCCGCGCCGATGAGGGCGCCAACCCAACCGTTCACGGTGTTGACGCCAAAGGCCGCGGTCTCCTCCGGAAGGAACCGCTCAGGAAGTCTGTACCCACCTATGCGGAGGCTTGCCCTGATCCTTGTGGCCCTGTTCAGCCTGATCTGCGGCTTGATCAGCATGTACTGGGACTGCAACTGCACGTCATGGCTGGATGTCAGGTTGGTGCCAGTGGTCGTCCACTCCATGACCCGGTAACCGGTCCAGAAGTTGAAATTCTCGCATCCTACGACACCTGTGCCGCCGGCGAGGTCCGGGTTATCATTGTCCAGATCCCACTCGCCGAAGAAGCCTTCTTCACCGATCTGGCTGCACCGCTCCCAGTTCCAGACGTACTCGCCGGTCATGCGGAATTCCCACGCTCCGGAGGGCTCGCACATGACCGCTACCACCAGCCCTGTCAACATGGCGATTCCAAGTTTCCCCATGACTTCACCTTGATACCGCGCAATGAACGCCCCGGCGGGGCAAAGAGGGCGACGCATGCGCAGCCCCTACCGCGAATCCCCTTGTGTCAAGTGTGTCCCGGAGTCAGGTGAGAATGGGGGGGCGACTCATCTCTCCCTCCAAACCTCTCCCGCGCGTAATTCCGGGAGCTTGTACCGTTCACGGTGAACGGTTACCATATCTTTTTACGCGGTCCCATATCTGCCGTGAACCGCATACTTTCCTGATTGCCTGTCCATTTGACACCGACTCTTGTGCGAAGTCAATGACAATAGTCGGCGCTGTCGCGCCTGATCGCTGGCTGCCCTCACCCCCGGCCCCTTTCCCGGAGGACGATGAATAGGGCGTGGGTTTCCACGGATGCAGCGGCTTCTCGGGAGTGAGGCAAAGTAGTCACTTCACTTGCCGTGTATCGTCATCAAGCACACTCACGGTTGTTTGGGGTGCAAGGGAAAAGGATCAGAACAAGGAAAGTGATCGCTCTCCCAGTTTCCGCAGTTTTTCCTTATCAATCCCGTGGTACGTGACATCCCAGGGGAAGATCTCATGGGGGGAGCGTTCGCGATGCGCGTAGAATGAGGGGTCTATTCCTTCTTGTTTGAAAGCCCCGGACCAGCGACCCTGCTGCTCGGCTACTCGGAGTATGACGCGGGCGATTCTGCGATCTCCTCTTGAGAGGAATGCCTGATAAAGAGCTTGACGCACGGACTCGACGCGCACCTTGAGGTTGGGCTCGTTCTGCAGACCTTTTCGGATGATTGCCATGCGGTTTTGCAGAATCCGAGTGTGAGCCATGGGGGCCCACTGAAATGGGGTCCAAGGTTTGGGGATGAACGGGTTCAACTGGATCGCGATGGTTCCGATCCTTTTCTTTTGCCTGGAAGCTTCAACGAACACTTTTCGGCTTTGCAGAACAAAATCAACCACAGCCTGCGCGTCTTCATCGGTCTCAGTGGGTAATCCGACCATGAAATAGAATCGGATGTTCGGAATGCCGGCCCCTACTAGTTTCTCCACAAGTTCGTAGAACCTTTCAGATGGGATCTCCTTTCCTATGACCTTTTTCATGCGCGGCGTCGCTGTTTCGGGCGCGAGGGTAGCTGTCTTCTGTCCGGTTCGAGCCAACAACTCGATGACTTTGGGTGTGAGGCCCTCGGGCCTGATGGAGGAGAGCGAAAACCTCCCACCATGATTCACTATCCAGGAGAGACTCTCCTCCAACTCGGGGTGGCTCGCGAGATCCGAACCGACCAGCCCGATTGTTCTGTCATCGGTCAGAGCGAGTTCCGCATCTTTCTTGAACATGTCAAAGCGTCTGTGTCGCACGGGAAGGTGAATCCAGCCGGCCGCGCAGAACCGGCATCCTCGACCGCATCCGCGGTTGGTTTCGATCAAAAGGCTTTCGCCAAATTCCGCGTCCGGGGAAAAGAGTGTGGACACAGGGACACGCGCGTTCTTTGACAGCCGTTTCACCGCGGTAATCCGTTCCGGGAACCCGGGCGCGGGCTTGATCTCTTTGATCAGTCCGTCATCCCCAAAGCGGAACTCATACGCGGAGGGGATATAAACCCCGGGAATATCCTTGAGATTCCACAGCAATTCCTGCCGATCTCTCGCTTGTGCCGCGGAAATGGCCGGCGCTTGGGCCAAAGCCTCGAAGAGCCCGTTCTTGCCGGATGGGGATTTGGTTTTCTCTTCCGGCATTTCTCCGATAAAGGCCAGATCGAGGAACCGGGCCAAGGGTTCCGGGTTCATTGACACGGAGACTCCCCCGGCAAGGACAATGGGGTCCCCGGGCCTCCGGTCCGCTTGCAGGGGGGGGATGCCGGCCGCGAGGAGCGCGCCGGGAATCGCGGGATAGTCACTTTCAAAGGGCACGCTGAATGCAATGACAGGAAAGTGGGACAGGCCGCGCCCCGATTCCTCGGAGACCAACGCGGCACGGGGTTCCGTTTTACCCGTGGACACGGGGAAAAAGAACCGTTCTGCTGAAAAACCGGGAATTGAGTTGAGGTGATTGTAGAGGAACTGAAACCCCAGATTGGCCATCCCGACCCGGTACGCGGTGGGACAGACCAGGGCCACGGAAAGGGAGGCCCCCGGCTCTTTTCGGATCGTTCCCTTTTCCCGGGGTCTGGTCATGGCGCGCATCATACCAACTATCATCGCAAGAAAGCGACAACGAAGTATGAAAATGTCCGCAAACTCGTGGGTCCCGGCCGTAGGGGCTACGCATGCGTCGCCGAAATAGTTGGCTCAAGGCGGAACGTCAGGGTCATCCCGGGTCATCTATTTTCAGGTGAAGTTGCGTTCAAAGAAGTACAGTGTACAGGTGAGGGACCGCGTCTCAAAATCCCCCTAACCCCCCTTTTTCAAAGGGGGGGACCGGCACCACCCCCCTTTAGCAAAGGGGGGCAGGGGGGATTTTTCCCTTCCGGACTTGAGCCATATGTTCCCTACTTTGAAAGCGCATTGGCATCACTCGGCCTGTTTGCGTAGGAATGTGGGTATATCCAGGTCTTCTTCGCTTTCCGGGGAGTAGTCCTCCACCAGGCCGAGGTGACGGCTGTTTTTCTCTCTTCGGCTTCTTCTGATGAACGCGGGAATCCGCATGTCCTCGGGTTCACCGGGAATTATTGTTTCCGCCTGTGGCTGCTCTTCAATGGGTTTGTGTCCGTTGGACGGGATGATTCCCGCGATCGGCCGTTCAGTTTCGCGGGGGAGTGACAGGCCCTGAGGTTTGTCGAACCCGGTGGCTATGACGGTGACGTTCACTGCTTCGCCCATTTCCTCATCCATGACCGCGCCGAAAATGATATTGGCCTCATCATGGACTTCCTGGTTAATCACCATGACCGCGTCACTGACCTCGGCCAGGCCCAAAGAGGATGACCCTGTGATGTTTATGAGCACTCCCTGCGCGCCGGCAATGGAAATCTCCTCGAGCAGCGGGCTCTTGACCGCCATTCGCGCGGCTTCCTCAACTCGTCCCTCGCCGATGGCGGACCCGGTTCCCATGAGGGCCACACCCTTTTCCTGCATGATGGTCCTGACGTCAGCGAAATCGAGGTTGATCAGACCATTGACCATGACCAGATCCGACATTCCTCGAACCCCCTGGAGAAGCACATCGTCGGCCTTGCGGAACGCGTCCAGGAATGAAATATCCCTTTTCAGGGAAAGCAGCTTCTGATTGGGGATAATGATAAGCGTATCCACATCACGGCGCAGCATCTCAATCCCTTCGTCAGCCTGGCGCATTCTCTTTTTCGCTTCAAAGAGGAACGGCTTGGTCACCACCGCTATGGTCAGTGCCCCGACTTCCTGGCGCGCTATTCTGGATACTATGGGCGCCGCGCCCGTCCCGGTTCCGCCTCCGAGACCCGCGGTGACGAACACCATATCCGACCCTTCCAGAGCGTCGCGGATGATCTCATAGTCCTCGTTGGCCGCCAGGCGCCCCACTTCCGGATTAGACCCCGCGCCCAAACCTTTGGTTTGCTGTGGGCCGATCTGGATCTTCGTATCTGCGAGGCTGTGTCGGAGGGATTGGGCGTCGGTGTTGGCCGCAATGAACTCCACACCGTTCAAGCCGGACCTGATCATGTTATTGACCGCGTTGCAGCCCCCTCCACCGACACCAATGACTCGAATCAGCGCGTTGCGATCGGATTCCATTTCAAAATCGAGCATTGCCGCCACCTCCTCGGAAAACTTGTTCTTTTGCGGACTCCGGCAGGATCGTCGTCCCCCCTGGGCGACCGCGGGGTTGGATCTTCATCAGATGCAAGGCCTGGCCGCAGTAGAACCTTGACCGGGCCCCGATTACCTGGGCAAGATCAATCAAAACGCGTCTACAAACCACTGCTTCATTCTCCCTACTACCTGTTCGAACATTCCGTCGCCCGTGAACGGTCCGGCCAGGTCCTGGTTTTGCTTTCGCGCTCCCCAGAGCACGAGCCCGACTCCGGTTGAGTAGGCCGGTGAGTTGACCACATCCACCAGACCGCTGATGCCGATGGGATATCCCAACCGAATCGGCATGTCAAAGATTTGTTCGGCTAATTCACACATCCCTTCTATTGCAACGGTTCCTCCGGTGAGTACCACTCCCGATGCCACAGAATCCAGGAGGTTGAATCTTTCCAATTCTCGTCTGGCAAGTCCAAGTATCTCCTCGACCCTAGGCTCAGTGATGTCCGCGAGCACGGATCTGGCCAACACGCGAGGTTGACGCCCCCCCACCCCGGGGACCGGGATGGTCTCGTCCGCTCCTACCATTGATGCCAGCGCGCAACCGTATCGTTTCTTTATTTTCTCGGCTTCCGTCATGGGAGTCCTGAGGCCCACCGCGATATCATTGGTCAGCTGGCGCCCGCCAACTGCTATCACCGCTGTGTGCCGTATGGCTCCTTCTGAAAACACGGCGACATCGGTGGTGCCGCCTCCGATGTCTATGAGGGTGACTCCCAGTTCCTTTTCGTCGGCCGAGAGAGCGGCTTCTGACGAAGCCATCTGTTGGAGCACGAGATCATTGACTCTTAAGCCGCTCCTGTGCGCGCATCGGACTATGTTTTGAGCCGCGGAAACCGCGGCCGTGACAATGTGGACCCTGGCCTCAAGTCGGACGCCCGCCATGCCGATCGGTTCCCTGATTCCTTCCTGATCATCAACTATATACTCCTGGGGTAGGGTGTGAATAACCTCGCGATCCATGGGCATAGCCACGGCTTCGGCCGCGTCAATCACTCGATCCACGTCAACCGCGGTTACTTCCCGATTCTTTATGGCTATCACTCCGTGAGAGTTGAAGCCTTTGATATGGCCGCCTGATATCCCGGCAAGAACGGTATCGGCCGGACATCCGGCCATCAGTTCGGCATCATCAACAGCCTTTCTGATGCCTGCCACCGTCTGGTCGATGTTGACCACCACACCCTTTCTCAGTCCGTGAGACGGTGAGACGCCCAAGCCGATGACGTCCACCATGCCTTCTTCATTGATCTCACCGATGATTGCGCAGATCTTGGTGGTTCCCACATCGAGGCCCACAACCGTGTTTTCACTTCGCAACATAATTCTACCCCTGAATGCGCGTCCGGCCCGGGCGAACAAGTGCTCGATCTTCGAAGTTGAGATCGATAGTCCGGGCGTTGTGCCATCGTCCTCTTTTGGACAAGAATTTCTTTAAGCGCGCCAACCGCTCCATCTTGAGTTCAAGACTGCTCTTTCCCATGATGACTTCTCGGCCCGACCGCGTTATCAGCGTCAAACCGTTGTTCAGATCCAGTCGAATTTCGGATACCCGGGACTCTGCAAGCCCTGATACGTTTCGGTCCATGACTTCCAGCAGCCCAAGGCCCAGGGCGAGCATCTGACGGACTTCGGCCTCCCTTGACTTGAGTTCATGGGGCTTGATCCCTGTGAACAGCGGATAGCGCACCGAATCCCCAGGTGTCAGCCTTGGGAAAATCTCAGCCTGCCGGTCTACGTAATATAGTTTGCCCGCGGCCAGAACCGCGCGAGGGTTCCTTTCCTCGATCTCTATTATGATTCGGCCTGGGAACCTCCGATAAACGGATGCCGCGCGGACCCGCGAATGGCTTCTCAGCCTTGCGGCCGTGGCCCCGAGGTCCACCAAAAGCAGATTCGTGCCGGCTCGTAACCCTGAAGTCTTCACAACATCGGTCGGCGCCAGATAATAGTTTCCGGTCACGTCGATCTGCTGGAGATTGAAGTAGGGCATGTGAACAAACACCGTATAGACAAGGATCAAGGCCAGCACAGCGTTAACGGCCAGGCCACCCATGAGAAGTGACTTCAGCATCACGCGATTCGTCTCACGGGCCTGTACGGATTCGACTCCGGCCGGGCGTGACTTCCTTGTCCTGGATGGTTTCTTCCCGAACATCGGACGGCTAATCTCCTATGATACGAATCTCCAGATCCAAATCGAATCCATACTCGGATTTAACCTTGCTCCGCATCCTCTCGATCAGTTCCAGGACCTGCAATGCAGAGGCATCTCCGCGGTTGATGATGAAGTTTGCGTGAACATCGGAAACTTGTGCCGCACCCACGCTCACACCCTTGAAACCCAGCCGGTCTATGAGGGCCCCGGCCGGATTGTCAGGATCCGGGTTCTTGAAAACGCAGCCCGCACTCGCAACTCCCAGGGGTTGGCTGGATCTCCGTTTCGTGCGCGCCTTCTCCAGCGCGGCCTCGATTGCACGGGGTTTGCCGCGGGTCAGGTGGACGGTCCCTTCCACAACCACGGCCCCATCGGGAATGGTCATGGATCGGTAACCGTAATCCAGTCTCTCTTTCTCAAGGATCATTTCTTGTCCACCGCGGCTCAGCAACCTGATTTCAGACAGCAAATCCCCCAGACAAAGTCCTCCCGCTCCCGCGTTCGTGACTATGGCTCCACCGAATGATCCGGGTATGCCCCAAAGCGGTTCAATTCCCCGAAATCCCAGCGCGCAGGCTTTCTTGATAACCGAAGGGAGCCCTAGACCCGCGCCCGCGCCTATCCGAGCATTGCCGGCCCCGTTCTCAGAGACGCTGAAATGCTCCATGGAAATTATTCTGATGACCACCCCGCGAAAACCTGAGTCCTGAAACAGAACATTGGTTCCCGCGCCCAGTATCACTCGGTCGATCTCCTTCTCATCCAGGTAGCACAGCAAAGACCCGAGTTCCTCAGTGTTTTCCGGTTCCACAACCAGATCCGCGGGACCGCCGATCCTAAGAGAGGTGAGCCTGTGCAGGGGCGCCTGGGTTTGGACGCGTCCCTTGACCAGATCACGAATCTCCTGGATGTTGACGGGAGCGAGAATCATCCTGAGATCTTCTCCTTTTTCGCAAGACGGGTCAGGATTTCCGGGCCCAGCTTGGTAACGTCGCCCGCGCCCAAGGTTATGAGAATGTCTCCCGGGTCCAGATCCCGACATACTTCTTCAGCCACCGCGCCCCTGTCTCCGAGGAACCTCACGGTTTTGTGTCCTCGTAATCGAATACCCTCGCAGAGCGCTTCTCCTGTCACACCCTCTATGGGCTGCTCGCTTGCAGGGTAGATGTCCATTATGTAGAGGAGGTCCGCGTCATGGAACGCGGTCAAGAATTCCTCAAACAGCCCCTTTGTCCTGGTGTACCTGTGGGGTTGGAACAACACCGCGGTCCTGCGAGGAGCGATCTGCCGCGCGGCCTTTAAGACCGCTCTGATTTCGGTCGGGTGATGGCCGTAATCGTCGATTATTGTTACCCCCGCGGCCTCTCCCCTGAACGTGAAACGACGTTGCACCCCGGGAAACGAATCAAGCGCGGCCTTGATAGTGGCGAAAGGCGCCTGGAAAATGTCTGCCACCGCGATGGCCGCGAGCGCGTCCTGCACGTTGTGGATCCCCGGCATAGGGAGGCGTACTTCCCCGAGGACCTGGTCCTCCCGATAGACCGTGAAAGCGGAGCTTCCCTGGTCGAATTCGGGTTCGCGACAGCGTATGACAGCCTGAGAAGATAATCCGTAGGTAATGAAACGCTTCTCAATGTCAGGGATGATTCTCTGCACATGAGGATCGTCCAGACACACAATTGCGTAACCGTAAAAGGGAATACGATTTATGAACGTCAGAAACGCTTCCCGGATGTCCTCCATGCTGGAATAGGTCTCAACGTGTTCCATGTCCATGTTGGTGACGAGCGCGATGGTAGGATAGAGCTTGAGAAAAGAGCGGTCGGATTCATCCGCCTCTGCCACCAGTAAATCGCCCTGCCCCAGTTTGGCCCCGCCTCCTATGGTGTCGAGTTTTCCTCCGATGACCACTGTGGGATCGAGGCCCGCGGCCGACAGGATCCACGCAATCATGGAAGTGGTGGTGGTCTTTCCGTGCATTCCGGCCACCGCGATTGAAGTCTGCATTCGCATGAGCTCGGCCAGCATCTCGGCCCTGGGAATCACCGGTATGCGACGTACCAGTGCAGCGACGATTTCCGGGTTGTCGCTTGACACCGCAGAAGAAAAGACCACAACATCAGCTTTTTCAAGGTGGTCCGTATCGTGGCCGATCCAGATACGCGCGCCCAGGCTTTCCAGTCTCCTGGTGGTCTCCGAAGCGCGCAGGTCTGAGCCGCTCACTCTAAACCCAAGGCTGAGCAGGATCTCGGCGATACCGCTCATCCCTACTCCACCCACACCGACGAAGTGGACATCTTTGACCCTCTTGAAAAGGGTTCCGATCACGCTCGGCTCCTTCCTGTCTTCAGCAGATCCAGGGCGATTGTTCGGGCCGCGTCGGGTCGCCCCAGTTTTAACGAGTTTCGGCCCATGGCTATAAGCTGATCCGGATCTTCCATAAGATTACGAATCTCGCCCGCCAATGCTCCGTTGGCAAGCTTGTCGTCACGGACAACCCTGACAGCGCCACCGTCTTCAAGTACAGATGCGTTTCCGGCCTGATGGTCGCCTATCGCGTATGGGTATGGAATAATTATTGCCGGCTTTCCCAGCGCGGTAATCTCCGCCAGTGAGCTTGCTCCGCCGCGGCAAACCACCAGATCCGCCCATTGATACGCGGGGCCCATTTCGTGGATGAATTCTCTCACTTCGGCCTGTATGCCCGCTTCTCCGTATGCCGCCTTCATCTCCTGGGCCGCGCCGAGACCCGACTGGTGAAGGATAGCTACTTTCTCCGCAAAAGGGGCCAGATGTTCAAGATTTCCCGCCATTGCCCGATTGATACTTCTCGCGCCCCGGGAGCCGCCAAATATCAGGATGTTGAGCCTGTCGCGATGGCTCCCGTTCTCAGGGCTTTCTTCCAGAAGATCGCCTCTTATGGGATTGCCCGTCAGGATCGTCTTTTCAGGGGGTGGCCGCGGATCGATCCGCTCCCATGAGACAAAGATCCGGTCCACGAACCGTGAGAGCACTCGATTGGTGGTACCCATCACTGAATTCTGTTCTTGTATCGCGGTTGGTATTCGCATGAGCGCGGCCGCGATCAGAGTAGGACCCGATGCATAGCCACCTACTCCAAGAACCACATGGGGTTTGAAATCCCACAGAATGAAAAAGGACTGTATCACTCCCAGAGGAAGTTCCAGGAATCCTTTTAAGAGGTTTATCATTCCGGTTCTTTTCATTCCTCGGGCCGCGATGTACCTGATGGAGAATTCGGTCTCAGGAATCACCCGGACCTCTATGCCATGCTCTGTGCCCACGAAAAGGATTTGCGACTCAGGGTCTTCTTCCCTCAGGGCCCTGGCCACGGCCAAGGCCGGGAATAGATGACCGCCTGTTCCGCCTCCTGCTATGAGCAGCCTCATGACCTAATCCTCGACGTTGAGTTTTCCGATCTCCTGGTTATGCCCATCAATAAGCCCAGGCCGGCCAGATTCATGACCATAGAGGTTCCGCCCAGAGAGACGAAAGGAAGCGGAAGCCCCTTGGTGGGCAGTATCCCCATGGCCACCGCGATATTGACCGCGGCCTGAAACCCGATGAGAGTTGTGATGCCGAATGCCAGATACTTCTGGAAGTTGTCCGTGGTTCGTATGGCCACAGTAAGGCCGCGACAGACAATAATGTAGAAGAGAATTATCAATAACAGAGCGCCGAACAGTCCCATCTCCTCTCCCACCACGGCAAAGATGAAATCCGTATGGGGCTGCGGAAGGTAAAACAGCTTCTGAATTCCCTTGCCCACCCCCACTCCCCAGAGACCGCCGCAACCAAAAGCCAGAAGGCTCTGAATGATCTGAAAACCTGAATTTAGAGGATCGCTCCATGGGTCCACAAAACTCTTCAGTCTCAGAAAACGATACGGCGCGCTCATAGCGAAATAGAAGAGGAAAGGCACGCAAAGAACCCCGCACGCCAGCAGATGTCGCAATCTCACTCCTGCCACAAACAACATGAGAAATCCCACGGTGGCCACGATAACCGAGGTGCCGAAATCGGGCTGGATGAGGATGAAGAAGATTACGACTCCCATTACCAGGACATGGGGCAAGAATCCGTGCGTGAAATCCCGTATGTCTTCGCCCTTCTTGTCGAGAAGCTGGGCCATAAAGATAACCAGCGCGTATTTGATGAATTCAGAGGGTTGAAAAAGGAACCCGAAAGGAAGACGAATCCACCGCCTGGAACCGCCCATTTCAACCCCGAACCCCGGAATGAACACCAAGACCATCAGCAAGATACCTCCGACCAGCATGGGACCCGCGGCCCGCTTCCAGAAAGAAGGATTTACCATGGAAAAGAGGTACATGAGTCCGAGGCCGATGAGCATGGCAAAGGATTGTTTCTTGGTGTAGTAAAATCCATCGCCGAACTTTCCCATGGCAATGATGTACCCCGCGGAGGTCACCATGGTGATGCCTACGGCAAGTATCAGAACCACTATTGCCAAAAGGAAAGGATCCGGTCCGAATCCTGTCCTCGACCTGGACGCCGCGGTTCTTGTTGGGGCGGAAGCGCCCATGGTTTCTCCTTATACCAAGTTGCGTTCAAAGCAGTACAGTTTACAGGTGAGGGACCGAGTCTCAAAATCCCCCATAACCCCCCTTTTCAAAGGGGGGGACCGGCACCACCCCCCTTTAGCAAAGGGGGGCAGGGGGGATTTCTCCCTTCCGGACTTGAGCCATATGTTCCCTCTTTGAAAGCGCATTGGTATTAGCCGTTCAACGGGTCCTTTTCATCTGCCCGCGATTCTTGGGACCGATCGCCGGGGTCCGAATTCGGGCCCGGCTCTGACGTTCCAAGCATCGATCCGTCACGGAAACGATACGATTGCGCGCCGGGGAATCGACCCGGCAAACGTCTTATGCGGGCCTCCTTATCCGCGCCGGTTTGTCTTACCGGATCAGATACGCGTCTGCGCGCGCAGCCGACCTGCTGAGACAAGATTTCGTCCTTTTCCCATCGGAAACGTGGCACGCGGACAGTGCGTCTTATCCGCTCAGACCGCAATCTCAATGTCGGTTTCAGATGTTCTTTTTTCATGAGTCCCTCTAAACCTCAACGGTAACTGCTCAGCGTGAACCGTACAACTTCCCGAAATTACATATTGGGGGGATTATCCTCAACGCAGCTTGAGCGTGCTCAAGGCCATGAGCGCAAAGACTACGGAAATAATCCAAAACCTTACTATCACCTTTGGTTCCGCCCAGCCGCTGAGTTCAAAATGATGATGGATCGGCGCCATCTTGAAAATCCTCCTGCGCGTCATCTTGAAATACGCCACCTGGAGTATCACCGAGACAGCCTCAAGAACAAAAATGCCCCCGACGATAGCCAGGAGAATTTCATTCTTGGTGACCACAGCGATGGTCCCCAGCATTCCTCCAAGGGAGAGTGATCCCACGTCACCCATGAATATTTCCGCGGGATACGCGTTGTACCAGAGGAACCCCATCCCCGCGCCCAACACGGCTCCACAAACCACGGAAAGCTCTCCTGCTCCGGCTACGTACGGTATTTGCAAGTAATCCGCGAGCTTGAGATGTCCCGCCACATACGCGAAGAGCAGGAAGGTGGCAGTTGAAATCATTACGGCTCCGATGGCGAGGCCGTCCAATCCGTCCGTAAGATTCACCGCATTTGAGGACCCGGCGATGACTATGGCCACAAACGGGATGTACCAGATTCCCAGGTCAGGAAGCACATTCTTGAAGAAAGGCACGGCCAGGGTGGTTTTGAAACCCGGATCAGCCCACAGCAAATACCCGACAAACGCTCCCACCAGAAGTTGAAGGGCCAGCTTTCGCTTCCCGGCCAGGCCTCGATGGTTCTTCCGAACGATCTTCAGGTAGTCGTCGATAAAACCGATCGCAGCGTAGACAACCGTCACCCCGAAAACGATCCAGAAATATTTGATGTCCAAGCGGGCCCAGAGCAGGATGGAAAAAAGAAGCGCGAAGATTATCAGCAGCCCGCCCATGGTGGGGGTCCCGCTCTTCTCAAGATGGCTTTTGGGGCCGTCCTCCCTGATCATTTGACCGATCTGGAACGCCCTGAGATAGTCTATAAGGGGTTTGCCCAGCAAGAAACTGATCATCAGGGCGGTCAGAGTGGCCATTATCGTCCTGAACGTGATGTACTTGAAGACATTGAACAGAATCAGGTCTGCGCCCAGTGGATATAGAAGGTGGTACAGCATGGGCTATTTTTCCTCCGAGATCCGGTCCGCGATAGTTTCCATCTTCGTTGCTCTAGATCCTTTGACGAGAATAGCGCCGAACTCCCCCAGTGCACCTTCTATCGCCTCCCAGGCCTCATCTTTGTTTGCACGGCAAGTTACATCGGCAAAATCACCGAGCGCTTCTTTGTAACCGTTCGCTACTGCTTCCCCGTAATCTCCTACGTAGACCAATCGGTCTATCTCCAGCTGTCCCGCTTCTCGCCCCAGGTCTTCATGGAGCCTCTTCGCGTGCTCTCCCAGTTCCTTCATGTCAGCCAGGATAGCGAGGGTCTTCTTACCGGCGCCCAATCCAGCCAAAGTCTTCAGGGCCGCGCTCATGGACTGGGGATTGGCGTTGTAGCAATCAACTATCAGGCTGCGGTCCCCCGGCAGCGGAATGATTTCCATCCGCCACGGTAAGGCAGTGAAAGAGTCCAGACCGTGGGCCACGTTATCGAGAGTCACTCCGATGGCCGTACACGCAGCCGCGCACGCAAGCGCGTTGATTATGTTGTGACCCCCCGGAATCCCGAGGTTAACTTCCCGTCTTCCGAGGGGGGTGACCATCTCGAAGACTGTTGTCCGGCCGCAAACTATTTTTGACGCCCGGAAATCCCCTCTTTCCAGGCCGAAAGTGACAATCTTGGCGGGGCACGCGCCCAACAGCGGGGCCAGGTTAGTATCCCCCTCGGGCAGGACCGCTGTCCCGTCCGAGGGCAGGGCCTCCACCAGCTTGAATTTCTCCCGGGCCACGTTCTCCGTGGACCCGAGCCCTTCGAGATGCACGGGCCCGATGGTAGTGATCACAGCCACGTCAGGACACGCGGCCCGTGCCAAAGTCTCCATTTCGTGATTCATGTTTATTCCGGCTTCAACCACGGCAGCCGTGTGCTGCGCGTTCAGCCGCAGAACGGTCATCGGCAAGCCGATCGTGTTGTTGTAATTGGCTTCGGAAACAAGGGGACGATGCGACCGTCCCAGGACGGTCGCAATCATCTCCTTGACCGTGGTTTTGCCCGTGGAGCCTGTGACCGCGATCAGGGGGAGGGGATATGTCTTACGGTGGGATGATGCAAGGTCGGATAGAGCTTGGAGAGTGTCCTGTACCTGGATCAGGACTGAATCGGCAAGGTGCTTGCGGATTTCCCTGTCAACATCGCGGGCCACTAGGCTTCCTCGGGCTCCGGCTTCCAGGGCCGGAAACAGAAAATCATGGCCGTCGTAGGTCGGCCCTACGAGCGGCACAAATAGATCATTCTTCCTGATATCTCTCGAATCGGTGGAGATGGCGTCAAACTCCGCCGACCGATCGCCGCACAAGAAAATCCCGCGACACGCTGTAGCTATGTCCGAGGCCAAATATGGTGCGGAAGCGGCTCTCATTACCGGTGGCTCCCCGACCCTTGATTCAGGTTGGTTTCGTTCTCGTTTTGTCCGGGGTCCGAGCGAGATTGACCCGGGTCGTCCGGACGTCTTGCCAGCTCTTCTCGGAGTATTTCCCTGTCATCAAAGGGATAGCGAACTCCGTTGATCTCCTGGTAGGTCTCATGTCCCTTGCCCGCCACCAGGAGTATGTCATGCTCCTGCATGCGGCTTACGGCCCATGCTACGGCCTCTCGGCGATCGGGGATCACGTGGTAGAATTCCGCGTCATCGCTTAGCATGGGCGAGTAAGGCTTCAATCCCTGCGGCCTCACCCCGCGGACAACTTCCTCTATTATGGCCAGAGGATCCTCTGTGCGCGGATTGTCCGAGGTGATTATCAGTACATTGCTCCGAGCCGCGGCCTCACTTCCCATAATGGGGCGCTTTGCCCTGTCCCTGTCGCCTCCGCATCCCATGACTGTGATAATTCGACCGGTGCAATTGTTTCGGAACGCGTTGAGCGCGGTGAGTACCGTCCTGAGGGCATCCGGAGTGTGGGCGTAATCCACCAACACCGTCCCGGAGGAAGAAGGAACCCGTTCAAGGCGTCCAGGTATCTTGTGAACCGAAGCCACCCCCTCGACAGTGGCCTCCAAATCGATGCCCAACGCGTGGGAAACTGCAATCGCGGCGAGTATGTTCATGAGATTGAAGCCGCCCACAAGCCGGGATTCAATCTCGATTACGCGGTCCGATATGCTTATGGTTCCGGAAATTCCTTCAGAGTTGAGACCAACGTCAACAGGCTTGACCGCGCTGTCCGGGTTTGTGCCGAATCCGGTCACCGGCACGGCGTCGGTCTCCTGAGCCAGTCGTCTTCCATATGCATCGTCCAGATTCACAACCGCATGACGACTGTTCTTTCCGGATACGGCCAACATCTCGCTGAACAGAATCTGCTTGGCAAGGAAGTAGTCCTCAAGATTACCGTGGTAGTCCAGGTGATCCTGACTCAAATTGGTGAAGACTCCTATGTCAAAATGGGAACCGTTCAATCTGTGACGGTGCAACCCATGTGATGAGACCTCCACGACAGCGTGTGTCACTCCGTTGTCAACCATTTCGCGGAACAGGAATTGAAGATCAGACGCTTCCGGAGTGGTACGTAGAGCGCTCTGTTCCTTTCCCGGCCGGCGATAGCTTACTGTCCCGATCACTCCGGGGACCTTGCCCGCGTGCTCGAGTATTGCCTCCAACAAATATGTGAGCGTTGTTTTGCCGTTGGTTCCGGTGATCCCTACAAGGATCAACTCAGCGGTGGGATCGCGGTACACCTTCGCGGCCACCGGCCCCAGCGCTCTCCTGGTGTCGGGCGTCTGAATCCAGTTGACGTTTTCGTAATCCCGGTCACGTGGAATCTGAGCCATGATCGACGTGGCGCCCGCACGAATCGCGGCGCCGATGAAGCTGTGACCGTCGATGTTGTCTCCGGGCACGGCCACGAAAAGCCAGCCGGCTTGCACCTTCCTGCTGTCGAGCGTAACCCCGGCCACAGGGGCGTACGGGTCCCCGTCCAGCAACGGCCGGTCCAAGACGGCGAGTATGTCCTTCAACAAAACGGTCAAGATCGTTTCCCTTCAAAGAAGACCGTCATCGGCGCGCCTTCTTTCAGGAGTGCTCCAGGGGCAGGTTCCTGCCGAACCGCTTTTCCCACACCCCGGAAACTGATATCGCATTTCATCTTTCCGCAAATCTCCAAAACGCGCCGCATGCTCAAGCCACGGAGATCAGGTACTATCCATTCACCGGGACGTGCGCCTCTTTTCAGAGTTATCTTCTTACGGGCCGAGCGTGCGGGCCCTTTCCATTTTTGTCGGAGCGATGCGAGCACGAGCCCTTCACTATGAGGTCGGCCTCCGCAATGGGCCAGCACTCCCCTGGCGATCTTTCGAAAGAGAGGCGCCGCCACCCTTCCGCCGGTCTTGTGCCTGCCTCCCGGCTCGTCGATCATCACGAAGATCGCGAGTCTGGGCCTGGATCCCATGAGTGCCCCAAGAAAAGAGGCCACGTATTTCTTTCTGGAATATCCGCCCGAGGGATCGGCTTTCTGCGCGGTCCCAGTCTTTCCGATCAATTCCACTCCGGGTATGTGGGCGCGCTTGCCCGTTCCCTTGAGAACGACCTTTCGGAGCATTCGTACCATCTTTGCAGACGTGGAAGACTTGACCACCTTCCGAACCGCTACCGGGCGGTATTCTCTGACAGTCTCGCCCATGGCCGCGCTCATACGCTTTATGAGATGCGGCCTCACAAGTTTGCCGCCGTTTACTATAGCGGCAAATGCGGCAGTCAACTGCAGAGCATTGACGGTTATTCCCTGTCCAAAGCCAATGTTCGCCTTTGTGAGGCCTGACCATTTGCCCGGCGGCGCCAGGAGACCGCTCCGCTCCCCGGGCAGATCCACACCGGTGGGAGAGCCGAATCCGAAGCCCTTGAGGAACCGATAGAATTCACTCTTGGTAAGCTTCTCAGCGATTTTCACTGCGCCGATGTTGCTGGAATGGACCAGTATCTGCTCAAAGGTGAGCCACTTGCGCGGCGCGGTGTCGTGAATCTTGGTCCCCCGGTATTCATACACACCTTTGTGGCAATAGTAACTTTCCGTGAGCTGTGTTTTGCCAAGGTCCAACGCAGCCGCGGCAAGGAACACCTTGAATGTGGAACCCGGCTCAAAGGCATCCGCGATCGCCCGATTCCTTCTCGCTCTTGCCGGGGCTTTGCCGAACACATTGAGGTTGTAAGTGGGTCGAACTGCCAGAGCCAGTATTTCTCCGGAATCCGCGGCCATTATTACCACTACACCGCCCCGAGCGCGTTCCTTCCGCACCGCGTCGCCAAGTTCCTTTTCCACCACGTATTGGATGTTGCGATCCAGGGTTACGTGCAGATCACGCCGTCCAGGACCCTGCTCTTGTGCCGCAAACATGATCGGCCTGCCCAGCGCGTCCCTCTGAGCGGTCACCGGAATCGGATCGGATTTCAGGTCCTTGTCATAGTAGAGTTCGAGGCCTTCGAGGCCCCTGGAATCAATTCCTGCAAAGCCGGTGGCATGCGCGGCAAGGCTCTTGAGAGGATAGAAGCGTCGGTACTCCGTCACTTCGAAAACACCTTCAAGATGAGCGGCCTTTACCTTCTCGGCCAAGAGCGGGGAAACGCGCCTCCGAATCCATGCAAAGTGCCTGCGATCTTCAAGTTTCTTGATGATCTTCTGCTTGTCCACTCCAAGGATCTCGGCCAAGATCCCCGCGGCTCGCGGTTTGTCCTTGATTCTGTGAGGCCTGGCATAGATGGACCGCACTTCCAGGCTTGCAGCCAGTGGCTCTCCGGAGCGGTCAAGTATCATCCCGCGGCGGGCCTCCAGTCGAAGCACTCGGGTTCTCTGCCTGTCCGCACGCTTCTTGAGCTTCTCCGCGTCGGACACGTGGAGCTGATACGCTCGTGCCATCAGAACCACAGTGCCCAGGGCGAACATGATCGCCACAAGGGCTATGCGAAACGAGACCCAGTTTATGCTCTTTGCGTCACGGTACATGGACCACCCTGTCAATCGAAGGGAATACCAGACCCGCCTTGTCTCGCGCTTTACGCTCCAACGCTTCGGGAGATTCCAGAGACGCCAACTCCAGCATCAATTCCCGCTTGCGTTTCTCCAGTTCCTTATTGGTCTTCTCCAGGCGGGCAATGTCGTACCCGATTTGGACCACCTGCATCCTGCTCCACACGTAGAAAAGTCCCACAAACAGCACCGCGGCCGCGGCGCCCGCGACCATGAACGCGCCCGCGCGACCCATACCGGTCCTTCCGCCTAGGAACAGGGCGAGTTTGCTCATGATGGATCCGCTCATGGCGTAACTCAAGACACCACCTCAAGGACCCTCATTTTGGCCGATCGGGCCCGTGGGTTGGCGCGAACTTCCTCGCGGCCCGGTCCAATGGGCTTGGGGGTGATCACCTTCCATCTGCCGGCATCCTTCTTGCGCTCCCGGAACGAAAGCTTTACCTGACGATCCTCCAGGGAGTGATATGACACCACACAAAATCTGCCGCCGGGCTTTATGAGGTCGGGGACCTCGCTCAACGCGGTGGATAGATTCTCCATCTCTCGATTCAACGCTATTCTCAATGCCTGGAAGGTGCGCGTTGCGGGATGAATCTTGCCCCTCCGTCTTCCCATCAGTCTCGAGACCACGCTCGCCAGATCCTGTGTGGTGTCCAGTTTTCCTTGATCCCGAGCAAGGAGTATGCCTCGCGCAAGTTTCCGAAAATATCTTTCCTCTCCATATGTTGACAAGATACCTTCAAGTTGTTTGACAGATATGTGGTCCAAGAGTTCCCTCAGCGTTTCCTCGGAACTCGTGTCAAATCTCATGTCCAACGGCGCGTCAAAGCGAAAACTGAATCCCCGCCGAGAATCGTCCAACTGGTCCGAAGAGAGGCCCAGATCGACAACCGCGGCGTCAACCGCAGAGATGCCGAGAGATTCAAGGATATGTTTTGCCTGGTGAAACCCACCATGAACAACTCTGAATCTCCCCTGATAACCCTCCAGCCGCTCGGGGGCCCTCCGGATCGCCTCGGGATCAAGGTCGATTCCGACCACGAACCCGTCAGGGCTCGATTCCTCCAAAATCCCCTTGGAGTACCCGCATGCTCCCAGAGTCCCATCCAGGTAAACACCTCCGCGCCGCGGCCTGACCGCCTGGAGCATTTCTTGAAGCATTGCGGGGGTATGCAAGCATTTTCTCCGTGTCTGTGAAGGACTCTCGGCATGACCCACACAGGTGTCCAGCCGCCTTTCCTGGGATACCGGCGGTCGCGGCGACCGGCTTTGAGAGCACTATGACCCTTAGCTGACCGGGCCGAGATTTCCATAACAACGTCTAAAGACTCTATAGAACCGCTGGGTTCGGAAGTCAAGATATATTTAACTTGATCTTTATGACATTATTATGTAAAATGGCTGGTTTATGTCTACAATGAATGGAAATCATTATTGGTGTCAGATAGTTCATCCAAATAGCAAGCTAGAGGCTCAACACCTCCGAGAATTACACCAAGAAAAAAGGACATATGGCAGCTGCGGAAAAGTTACGTCTGATTGAAAGGTGATGCCCGCACATCGGCAACATCTCCCCAACCCCCATTTGCGCTAACTTAGGATGGTTGGCTTGAATATTCCGGAGGAATATTTGATACCCAAATTGAGCGATTCAAGCTGATGTCATTGCGAGGAGCGAAGTGACGAAGCAATCGCCGGCCTTTGGTTCTTCCACCCAATGAGATTGCTTCGCTGCGCTCGCAATGACACACGCGATGAGAGGATATGTCGCCTGATACGGAAGGCTTACCTCCTGACGTAACCTATCAGTTTCGGGGGGGGGCTTTGAAGGCGAGGGCAGACACATAGAGCCTGCCCCGGACTACGATCCGGGGTCTGCCCCTACGTCTGGGCCCAGATTCGTCGTGGGGCAGAGTGTACGGCGCGCACCTGTGTGTGCGCCCTCTTGCCATGCGCCAAACGCAGGAACGTGGTCGTTCCCGTCAGCCGCTCGTAAGTGAAGGCTTACCTCCTGACTGTTTTGGGGGTTGACGCGGCCTGCGCTTGGATATAGACTATCAGACGTGCCGAAGTGGTGGAATCTGGTAGACACACCATCTTGAGGGGGTGGCGGGCGAGAGCTCGTGCCGGTTCGAGTCCGGCCTTCGGCACCATTACGTTGGGAAAGACGCCCGGCCTTGAGGCCGGTTTTTTTCGTTTGGGGGCCATACGCGGAGTCGTGCAAGAGTAATAGTTCACCGGGCTTGAAGCGGTTCTGCGCCCGGTGAGGATGGAGGGCCCACTCGACGTGGTGTCAATAGGTTTTCCACGATATATCCGTTCTTCGACCAAGTGGGCCCATCCCTCGATATCCCCTGGTCCCCGTGCAAAGCATAAGCCCAAAACCTTTCTCGAAGCTCCCACTCCCGGCGGGCCGCTGCGGGCTATTAATGAAGCTCCCACACCAACCGGCTCGCAAATTGGCCCTACGCCCAGTAGCTCCCCCTCCAAACTTCTCCCATACGTATTTTCAAGGAGTTGTACTTGTCACGGTGAACGCTTACGTGCAAGATCACATTGTTTGAAGGAGCCCTGAACAAAGGCCCCTTTTTCCGGCAGCGCGGAGGCTCCCCGTGGGGCGACCGCGGGTCGCCCCTACAGTTCGTCGACACCGCGTTTCAGACTGCCTTGAATCCGACAGGGAATTCACGCGGTCCGGGACGCGCGGAAGAGGGGCCGCACGTCAGATGAGTCCGGGAATCTTTTCCCCGGGGGACGCAGGTTTGATCATGTTGAGCGCATGTTTGTAAATGAGGGTGATCTCTTCCCGGTTCTCAACGATGATACAGAAGCTGTCGAAACTACGGACCAGCCCCCTTAGCGATTCGCCTGACTGGAGGATAACCTCCACCTCAATCCTGGCTTTTCGTACCTGGTTAAGAAATTGATCCTGAATATTGAAATGTGTCTTAGGCATCTTCCGCACCCCTTTCCATTTGCACCCCCTTGAGTAGCTTCGGCCGCTCAGGGGGAAAAGCCCGGGCCTCGAATCAACGCCCGAGAAAATCGTCAACAACCGATTTGATCTGTCCGATCTCGTCGGGATCAAACCACACAACCTCGGGTTCGGAACCAAACCATGTCAGCTGTCTTTTGGCATACCGCCGGGTATCTCTTTTCATAAGGCGGATAGCCTCGGGCAGGTCAACTTCCCCGGCTAAGACCATGCCCGCGTGGCGATATCCCAATGATTGCAGAGGCCTCAGTGTTATCGCGTAGCCTCGGCGAAAAAGACCTGACACCTCATCTATCAACCCTTCCTTTACCATATTGTCAACCCTGTTATCAATATGTTCGTACAAAACTTTGCGAGGGGGGGCCAAACATATGATAAGGCACGTGTAAGGGCGGTCTTGCAACGCATGGCGCGCTTGAATCTCGGAAATCCTTTTTCCCGTTTGCTCGAAAACCTCAAGCGCTCGAATGATCCGATGAGTATTTTCCGGCCGGATCTTGCGCGCGGCCTCGGGATCCACGCGGGCGAGCCTTGCGAAAAGAGTGCCGGGCCCTCCTTGTGCCTCATCCGCCTCCAGCCTGGACCTCAATTCCGTATCAGCACGCGGCAGATCAACGATCCCCCCCAGCAGCAACCGGATGTACAGGCCCGTCCCCCCTACCACCACAGGGACCCGCCCCTTTGCCGGCATCAGATCGACACAAGCGCGGGCCTCCCTCACGTAATCGCCCGCAGAAAAGTCCTCATCCGGGTACCGAATGTCGATCATATGATGAGCCACGCGGGCCCTTTCTTCCAATGTAGGTTTGGCTGAACCAATATCCAGGTACCTGAAAACCTGTATGGAATCCGCGGACACGATCTCTCCCCCGAACGACTCGGCAAGATCAATGCTCACAGACGTCTTCCCTGAAGCGGTAGGGCCTGCAATGATCACTATTTTGGGCTTTTTCTCACTCATTGGGAATGCTCATGCCGGAAGATCGAGGCCTTAAAACACAAAACAAGCCGTTATACTGTCGGGTTATGGTTGTAGGGGCGCAGCACGCTACGCCCTCTTGCATACTCGGTCTGGTGGCAAGTTGCGCTCAAAGAAGTGAAATGGACAGGTGAGGGACCGAGTCTCAAAATCCCCCCTAACTCCCATAGACGCTAACTTAGGGTCTGTCACGAAATAACGCCGGCATTCTCCTGTAGGGGCGGACCTATGTGTCCGCCCTTTCCCGCGTGCGCACCCGTACATTGGGGCAGGCCCCGGGGTCCAGCCTCTTATCAACAAGACTGGATTCCGGCTTGCGCCGGAATGACGGGTAGACTAAGCGGTCTGGGTCCCTAAAGTTGGCGCCTATGCCCCTAACTCCCTTTTGAAAAAGGGGGGAAGGGGAGATTGCTCCTTTCCACCTTTCCTCTCGTTCCCAGGCTCTGCCCGGCCGGGCATGTCGGTTCCTATGAAAGTCTCGTGGAAAGCCACCCCTTTCCGGGTCAACGTATGAGGTGGTTTGGAGGGGAGCCACTCCGCGTGGGGCGAATGAGCGGGCCCCGGACAGCTTACGTGACCGTGACAACTGTCGGAAGCATGACGTTGAAATGCCGGCCCGGCTAGGGCCTCCCCTCCAAGTCCATGCGCAGCGTGCGCGCCCTTGGGGCACCCTGTCCGAGGCGAAGCCACGGACCAGTGAACAGGGGAAAGGACTTTCATGCTTCGTTGTTGCTCTCTTGCGATGGAAGTTGGTATTAAAGGAACGTGCATCGATCTCATGTGGATTGATCGTGCTGAAACAGGATCTCCGCGACGGTGAGCGGGACGGTCCGCGCGCCCACGTACCTCACGGCTTCGGTCTCGATCACGGCCATTTCCCGGTACAAGTCGGTTCGGTCAAGTCTCAGGTCGGGGTGAGCGGGTTCCGTCTCTTTTCGGTACGTCTCGCATCCGTCTCCGGTCAAGGTTCTGCCGTCAGGTCTTCGTATGACATGTGGGATTCCCGATAGTCGGCATATCATGGGGCGATAGAGGTACAGACCACAGGAACCGTCGAAATTGAGGACACACACGGAGTTGCGGTAAGCGTCTCCTGTGGGATCTTCCTCTTTGGCCTTGACCATGAACCGGCTCCGGCGAAGAATTTTTCCTTTGGCGTCCGACTCAAGGGTATCGAAACCCAGGCGGAGAAACTTCATTTCCAGGAGTGTGCTTACCGTCAGGTCCACGGTGCAGCACCTGGCGCCGTCGCAGCCTGTGCAGGAAAAGCCGACACGGGCCGCGGCACCTGAATAGGCCGCATCCATTGCTCGGAAGAGATCCTTGAGGCGGGGAATCAGTTCATCCCCTGAGAACATGATATTGCTCCGGAAGGGCGCTTCAAATGGAACGTCGTGAAAGAGGCGACATATGGGTTCATCTTTGGGGCAGGCGTGAACGCCTGCCCTCAAGATAAACTATAGTGCCCGCATTGAAAATGGGTTCTACGGCTGGAACCCCCTCACCCTAACCCTCTCCCGCCAGGGGAGAGGGGACTCCTCCCCCTTCCTTTACAGGAGCGGTAGCGGGAGGGTGACTTTAGCGCCGAATATCAATGCGCATCACTATACGTTCGGGCGACCACCAGACCGTCGTGTTGCTGAGGCGAAATGGAAAGTCGGCCCGGGGGTATTCCGTCTTTACCCGAAGGAAATCGATTCTTCAGGACAGGTGTCAATGGCTTCCTGAACATCCTCTTCCGGACAGTCGCCGTTCGGCTTGACAAAGGCCTTTTCCGTCTCTTCGTTCAGCTCGAAGCAATCCTCTGCTATGGCCGCACAGGTTCCGCACCCGGTGCAGGTGTCTTGATCGATGATGATTGTCTTAGCCATAGTTACTCCTTTCAATAATCATTATGCATTTTCTTACATGGACTGGGAATGTCCAAGTAGACACGTTTACATCTTCCGGTTTTGCCAGTCAACCCCAATTGTGCTGGAGTTGTAACCATTCAGTCATACGGGGTGGGGGGATGCTTACGGTGCGCATGTCATTGCGAGCACAGCGAAGCAATTCCCAAATAGCCTGGTTAGGAGATTGCTTCGCCGTTTCGCTCCTCGCAATGACATGATCGATGAAAAAATCTGCCCCGTGAAATTGAATGCTTACTCCTCGATCAGCAATCAGGTTGACACCAGGGGAATCCGCGGGTAAAAGTGTGTCCGAGCGATCCTCATTGTGGTCCGCTTGGGCGCGGTGGCCAACCGTCTTGGCTGGCCCCGTTCCTCTCCCGACAGGGGATTCGCGATCCTCTTTCGGCGAATAGAATCAAAGGTAGGGTACATGCTCTCTATTGGTCTGGGAAGTTTTCTGTTTGCGCTTGCCACGGTGATTGACACGATTCTTTGGATGTACTTCTGGATAGTGGTTGTGGCTGCGGTCATCACCTGGGTAAATCCGGATCCGTACAATCCCATAGTGCGTTTCCTACGAGCGGCTACTGAACCGGCATTCAGCTTTGTTCGGCGCAAACTGCCTGTACGGACCGCAACCTTTGATTTCTCTCCCATCGTGGTCCTTCTGGCGGTCCACTTCCTGCGGGTATTCTTCAACACCATGCTCCTACGTATGGCCTCCTCTCTGTAGAAAGATCCCAAGGGCTTGTCACGAAATAAACCTGCCGGCAACGGAAGGCGCCGCGGGCCAAGGACGTACGGCGCGACGCATGCGTCGCCCTCTTTATCGCAAGGATGAGGCGCGTGTCACTTGGAAGGGTTATTCCGTGACGCACCCTAAACACCGCGCAATGTACGTGAAGGATCACCCCGACGGCGTGACCATCAAGGTCAAGGTCATTCCCCGCGCTTCCAGGACCGAGATAGGACCCCCAAAGGGGGACGCGCTGACCATCAAGCTGACTTCTCCGCCTGTGGAAGGACGGGCCAACAGGGATCTCAGGAAATTTCTCGGCAAGAAGTTGGGAGTCGCTCCTTCCTCAATTTCCATACTGCGCGGGCAAAACTCCAGGGAAAAGGTTCTCCTTGTTCCGGGCGTGGACCGGCTTCATGTGGAAGCCGCGCTGGAATGACCCGCGACCGAGTGCGGGCGAGAAGAAAAAGCATTTAGCCACAGAGGTCACAGAGATCACAGAGGTAATCCTGCGAAATTCTGGGACAAGTAGTCAGATCCGGTATTGCGCGTTTGCGCGTTCGGGAAGATTGCTGCCTGATTTCAATCTCCCTGCGTCTGATTGATTGGTTGATTTGATCCTTCATGCCTATCTCAGTGCCCAAGAAAAGAAAGCATTTCGCCACAGAGGTCACAGAGATCACAGAGATAATCTGTTGATGCGGTTCTTCAATGGGTTGTCGCGAAGGTTTATCAACGGGGTCCCTTTTACGGCGTAGCGCGCTCAAATAGGAAAACGGTCGGGGCTTGGGCCTTCCGGAGCACACCTGACCGACCTAGACAGCAGCGCCACCAGTTCTCTCCGTCTCTTAATCCTTAACGCCTATCTCAGTGCCCTCTGTGTTCTCTGTGGCTAAAAATCTTTCTTCGCGTTTGCCATTTACGGAAAACATGGTATTGTGTTGACGTGGAAGCGCGGCTTGGGGTCGTGACGCGAGTCGTTGAGTCCGATCTTCATACGCCGCGTCAGACATCTGCCCGCGATAAAGTGCGATTCGAGAAGTTTTTTCTTGACATCGCACAGGGGTGGATGCTAAACAGATGGTAATCCAAGAAAGTGTGTGATGCACGGCGGACTCAGGTTCGCTTCAAAATAAGAGACTTTCACCGGTTATCTCCCGATCTTGAGAGAGTTTGGGAAGGGCCGTGAGTCTCAGAAAGATGTGTTTTGAGTTGTTAAACCTTGGGCGCCGATGTTGGCGTACCATTTTCATTGCACTGGATTAGGAGGAAAATCATGAAAAAACTTGGAATCGTCATGGTGATGGGCCTGCTGATGGCAGCCTTCATCGTTCCCGCGGGAGCGATGGAATTCACCGTGAAAGGACAGTACAACTGGGATTGGAGGACGATCCACCAGTTGGGTGACCAGGGCTTCTTCGGTCGCTGGGACACCAACGTTGGTGGTCCCCCGGGAAGCGAAAGAATGAACTTCTGGACGGGCTTGGAATGCTCCGAGAACGCGGTGACCCGCGCGGACATCGCAAATAGCAAGGATGCCGCCATTCAATACAATTGGATGGTTTTGAAGCCCCAGTTCAGAATCAACAAGGCCATAAGGATCAGAGGCTCGTACCGCATAGGGTCGTTTTGGGCTCCGCAGGCCTTCCTGAATACCCAGTTAACCACGCTTGGGCCTTTTGCTGGTGGAAACATTCCCGGCGGGGCGTTCAACGGTGCCTCTCCGCAGTTTCCAAGCCCAACCCCCTGGATGAGTATAGTCGACGGAGCCCCGCTTCCCTTCGCGAATGCATCCAAGGCCATCAACAGCTACATGAGTGGGACCAACTACGCATTCTCCCCGGGCTATTGGGAAACACTCTGGCTGACCGCGCAGACTCCCTGGGGCATCATCGCGATGGGCAAGAGACCCTCGCCGGCCGGCATGGGCCTGCTGATGGATGGTAATGAGACCTCTACTGAGTCGCTGGCGCTCGTCGCTCCGTACGGGCCCCTGACTTTCGTGATATTCACCTACCCCTGGAGGACGTCTGATGCTCTGGGTGGCTTAGCAGGGCACCATTTCAATCATGCGGACTCCGACAATCAGAAGAATCTGTTTGAGGCCGGTGCAGTTATCCAGTACAATGCGGGCCCCCTGCAGGTCGGTGTTCTGTTCGACTATAACGGCCGCTGGAGGAACGCGTTCGGTGCAGGCTCTCAGAGGACGCACGACTGGATTGGCATTACGTGGATGAAGTACAACAATGGTCGCTTCTTTGCCAATGCTGAAGTCGCTCATTATGACCGTCTTAGAAGACACGATCGGCGTCCGACAGGAGGAACCTGGTACATCGAAGATTGGCGTTACGCGGCAGAGGTCGGCTTCGTGGCTGGTCCCGCCAAACTCAGCCTGCTCGGCGCATGGCTGAGCGGTCCTGACAGAAGGGCCGGCCTGCTGATCGACAGGAGTCCAGCCCAGTTCGCTAATGGTGGGCTTATCGGTAACAACGTTGTTTTCAGGCCTTACAGTTACCTGATGGTTCACAGCTACGCCACCGGTACCGGAGCCAACGCCCTTGTGAACGAAGGGAAAGGCAGCTTCACTGATGGGTGGTTCGCAGGCGCCCGGTTGGACTACTCGGTCGCGGCCAACCTGAACACCTATATCACGGCCTGCTACGCCGAGCGTAACAGCAGCGGATACGGCTGGGGCTACGCCGCGCCGGCGGACGTCGCAGGGCATTCCACTTTGTTGAATGCGTTTGAGACGCCTGGATTCACATGGGCGATTCTCGGACCCAATACGCCCTTCAACAGGTTGGCACCGGCTATTCCGGACAAGACGCTGGGATGGGAGTTCGATGCAGGCTTCGATTGGAAGCTCCTTGAGGGCTTGACCGTGAAGCTCGATACCGCGATCTGGTTCCCGGGTAAATGGTTCAGCTACGCGTTCGTAGACCGCGGTGTGAACGGCTGGCATAACGTTGGACTTCATAATGCAGCCAATAACTGGGGCACCAATCCCGGCAGGACTATTGATCCGGTCTTCGGAACCACCCTCAAGGTGGAAGCCAACTTCTAAGAGGATCACATAATCCGACAACATACAGCGGAGGGCTACGGCCCTCCGCTTTTCTTTTGTACCCCCCCCCCCAGGCATGCCGCATGCCCTCGACACCAGGCTGGCCCATCTATCCACGCGCGGGGGGCGCAGAAGGATTTTAGGCCACAGAGATCACAGAGGTAATCCGGCGAAATTCTGGGACAAGTAGTCAAATCCGGTTTTGCGCGTTTGCGCGTTCCGGGAAAATTACTGCCTGATTTGAATATCCGGATCCCGTGATTGATTCTTTGACTTGATCCTTCAGGCCTTTCTCTGTGCCCTCTGTGCCCTCTGTGGCTAACAATCTTCACCCCCAGAACGCCGACGGCCGGAGAATGGGGGATGCCCATTTCCGGCCGCCGACTCTGGATCAGGAGTGGACGATCAGTCGAAGTCGTCAAAATCCATCCTGAGTTCATCCGGGCCGAATTCGTCTTCCATCTCAAGGGAGGACAAGAGATCCGGGGATCTGTCCTCAAGGGGGTCCTCAAAGTCCGCCAGAGCGTCTGCCAGAGACTCCTCTTCCAAATTCGAGATGTAGTAGTCGATGTTGTGTGAATGAGGCATGGGACCATCTCCCGAATTCTAGTAGATGTCGTTGCGTGGCAACGCAAATTAATAAAACATAACAACGCCCTATTGTCAATAGTTAAAGTGAAGGTTGAGGAAAAAGCGCTGTTGGCGGGAATCGGACGCCGGCAGGAACGTAGGGGCCGAGAGCACGCAAACCATCACAAACGCTATAATGCCAGCGAGGTTCAGGTAGTAGGGGCGACGCATGCGTCGTCTTCTAGGATTGATCATGACCGTACAACTGGGGGGCGGTCCGGCAACGAATCATGGGGACAGGCGGTAGGGGCGTAGCATGCTACGCCCTCTTGGAATGATCATGACCGTACAATCGGGGGGTGGTCCGGCAACGAATCATGGGGACAGGCGGTACGGGCGTAGTGCCCTACGCCCTTGGACCGCGAATAACCGGAATGCAGTCATCATCCAAGTAGAAATTGTGGGACAGTCCCCAAGCTGTGCGGTTCCCGTTCGAAATAAGGAATATGAACCACCGAGGCACAGAGACACAGAGGCACAGAGAAGAAAAGAAAGGGGATCCGGTTGTAGGGGCGTAGCATGCTACGCCCTCTTGGAATGTGAATGGCCGAACAGCCAGCGGGATGCTACCGCACTCATTCTCGGCGAGACGGTTGATGGGGCGCGCCCGTTCAGAAACGAGGCTCCCCAGGAAAATAGGTTGGAATCGTTGGGACAGATCCCACAAGGGGGATTGCACATCGGGTCCGGTTGATCCCGGGTATTAAGAGGGCGTAGCATGCTACGCCCCTACGCAAGAGAGGCCGCGTCCGCGTCCTGGACTCCCGATTCATTCAAGAATGGCCCTGCGCACAACTACCCCGATTTTCTCTGTGCCCTCTGTGTTCTCTGTGGCCAAAAATCCCCCTGTGCGCAGGTAACCCAGCAGATTCATAGAGGTGGCCGTGGGGCAGGTTGTAGGAGCTACGCATGCGTCGCCCTCTTGGAATGTTCTGGATCGTACATCTAACGGGATTTCATACCCTGTTTGGCGATACGATGGTTGCTGCGCCCTCTTGGAATTTGAATGATCGTACGGCTGCCGGGATGTCCCGGGCATTTTCATGTTTCGTTGTCGCTCTCTTGCGATGGTAGTTGGTATCAGACGGGCGTAACCAGTTGCCGGAAATTGCGGCCGTATTCGTGGTATTTAGCCAGGTTCTCCTTGTGAAAGGCTTTCTCATGGTCGGTGGGTTCTCTGGACGGGCGCGCAGGAACGCCCTTGGCGACAGTGTTTGACGGAATGCGCGTTCCGGGTGCGACCAGCGCGCCCGCGGCCACAATAGCGCCTTGTTCTATGAGCGCGCCGTCGAGCACGAGCGCGCCGATTCCGATAAGGACGTCGTCTTCGACCGTGCATCCGTGTAGGACGACTCTATGGCCGACAATGACGCGGTCTCCCACAAGGAGGGGGAACCTCCCACCGGTGACGTGTAACGTACAATGGTCCTGAATGTTGGTCATGCTTCCTATTCTTATGCGGTTCACATCCCCGCGGGCAACGGTGTAGAACCAGAGGTTGCTGCCGTCTCCGATCTCCACATCACCCAGAAGGATGACCCCCGGGGCCAGGAAAACGTCTTTGCCCAGCTTGGGTCTGATTCCGTTGTGTTCGTAAATCATTTGGTGGTCTCAGTCGAGCTTATTGCCTGAGGTGATTATAGAATTGAAGAGCACGTGAGACAGGGAACGTGTTCGCCGCGGATTGAAATTCTCATCCAGACGGCGGACCTCCTCCAAGGTTACGACTCGTCTAAAGGGTCGGTACCATCCGAACCGTATGGCGAGCACTTTGCCCGAGTGTGCGCCGGAACCGGCGGCCTGTTCCTTGACATCCTCAGGCTCAAAGAGGCTCATTTCATCGATCAGATTGTACAGATTTTTCGGTTCGTCCAGGTACCATTCTTCGACCCTCGCGGCCCCCACCGCACCCATTCGATTGACGTAGAATATCAGAGGCAATCCACGGCGGATCTGCTTCATTCCGACCGGGTAACCATAAATCAGGGTGTTCGGTCGGATCTCCCTGGTTTGCTCGTATGGGTCTGAAGAGAAGAGGCCTCTCTGCGTGGTATCGGGTTTTGAAGGGGGGAGGTCCACGAGACGCATGGCCATCTTTTTCTCCATGGGCAGAAAGAGCGGCTGTTTCTTTGGTCCTTGCACACTCAGCGGATAGAAGGCGGTCTCAAGTTCATGCCATGCCAGCACCCGCGCGGGGGGGTGGACGATCAGATCGGGCCCCGAGCGCGTAATTCGATGCCAGGAGCTGAAGATATAGGGCCGTCGCAACTCGTTTCTGACCCGGTATCCGAAGCCTCCTCCTTCATCTCTGACCTCGTATCCCATTGAGACAAAGAATTCTCGTAGGAAGTCCATGACCTTCCGGTGAGGCATGGTACGGTTGAGGAAATGCTTGCAGAGGCGTATGCGGGGTTCAGCGCCCATTCTTGAGACGACGCCCTCGGCAATGAACCCACACCCTCTGAGGCACCCTATATGGGACGGGCCGAGACACTCCGGGAGTCGGATCTTAACCTTGATGATTCCCATTTCAGTCCACTCCAGGATCTCTTCCTGGAGAAGTCGTCTGTCTGCTCCCGCTTCCGAAGCCCCGTTTCCTACGCCGAATGCCAGCAGACGCACCCGGTCGGGTCCGGTCCGGGCCCAGAAGGAGACGCAGCGAAGCGTCTCATCGGTTTCAAGCAATCTACAGCGAAGATCTTTGTCCGAAGGGGTCTTGAACAGGTTCTCCAGAGCCTGGAGCAATCCGGGATCATCTTCGATCCATGGTAAAAGGATCTTCTTGACAGCCGGGAGATCGCCCTCCCTGGCAGGTCTGAGAAGCATTTTTATCATGATCCTTGCGCGTAGGAAGTATTGAATGCCATAACAGTATACAGGAATTATGGGCCCGCAACAGGCCCGGTGAACCATTACTAAAGAAGTCCAGCCCCCGAACAAACAGGGCATCCGCGTCATAATATTGAAAAAGGACAATAAGTTCAATAGCCGTAATCACTTTGGAGGAATTCATGGCCAAATTTCCGCAACCCTATATGGTAGTCGGCGCAAAAGGAATGCTGGGAACGGACCTCGTGCGTTTGCTCGCCAAGTCAGCCACGGACGTGCTCCCGGTGGATCTGGAAGATCTGGACATAACTCAGGCCGATGCGGTCTCGGAGTACCTGGCGCGTTGCAGACCGGGCCTTGTCATCAACGCAGCCGCGTTGACCGACGTGGACGGGTGTGAGACCATGCAAGAGGCCGCTTTCCGCGTGAACGCGCAGGCCGCGGCAAATCTGGCGGACGCGTGCAAGAGTGTCTCGGCTGTTCTCATGCACATCAGCACTGATTACGTATTCGACGGCCGCAAACGGCAGCCGTATGAGGAGAACGAGGCCCTGAGTCCTCTTGGCGTATACGGTCGATCCAAGGCTGAAGGGGAAACGCGCGTGAAGACGATTCTGCCGGACAGCCACTGCATCGTGAGAACGGAATGGCTTTACGGAACCAATGGAAAGAACTTTGTCGAGGCAATCCTGCGTCAAGCTGAGACCAAGGAGCATTTGACCGTGGTGAATGATCAGACAGGCAGCCCCACCTACACAGTCGACCTGGCCGCCGCGCTCGTGAAGCTTGCCGACGCGGGAGGGCTGGGGATCTTTCACGTCACAAACTCAGGGGAAACGACCTGGCACGGCTTTGCCTGCAAGATCCTGGAGATGGCGGGCATTTCAGGCATTAGCGTGGGGCCCATGAAATCAAAGGACCTTGACAGGCCCGCGCCCCGCCCTGACTATTCTGTACTGAGTAACGCGCGATTCACGGAGCTCACGGGCGAGTGCCTCAGGAATTGGGATCAAGCCCTGGGCGACTATCTTGTGGAGCGCGCATCCAAGGGGGTTGTCCCGAAATAATGCCGACTTACATGCCGCAAGACAGAGGCACAACGATGGATAAAATGTCGGAAAGGCGCCGGGTCCCGCGTGTAGGGGCGTAGCATGCTACGCCCTCTTGGATAGTGGGTCAAAGACGGAACTCGGAAGATTTCCCAGTTCATCCATTCTTGTACGAAAAGGTCCTTTTTCTTTGAATGTCGCGGCTTCCCTTCGGGCGATCGCGGGTCGCGTCGTACAAAAGGGGTCTGTTGTGCCGCCGGCATCCGGATTTTTCAACAGCTTCCGGACCCCGACGCCTGCCCTGGATCCCGGATCGTGGTCCGGGACAGGCCCCAATCCGGGGTTCGCCGGACTGACGACACTGCCGGAATTGAGACGTTTGTTTTGCGACAAGCACTAAGGAGTCTGAACAATGGGAATGACCGTAACGGAAAAGATTCTTGCCGCTCACGCGGGGCAGGATGTCGTAACGCCAGGGCAGCTCATTGAGGCCGACGTGGACATAGCCCTTGCCAACGACATAACCCTGCCCTTGGCCGTCAAGAGCTTTCGAGACGCCCAGGGAACGCGTGTATTTGATCGGGAACGCGTTGTGGTGGTGCTGGACCATTTCAATCCCGCCAAAGACATCAGTTCCGCTCAAATTCTCAAAGAGTGCCGAGAGTTCGCCCGTGAAATGGGTATCGTTCACTTCTATGATGTTGGGGCAATGGGCGTAGAGCACGCGCTCCTTCCGGAGCTGGGCATCGTAGGGCCCGGAGATCTGGTGATCGGCGCGGACAGCCACACGTGTACCTATGGCGCGCTGACGGCCTTTTCAACAGGGGTTGGGAGCACGGATTTCGCGGCCGCGATGATGACAGGGAAGTGTTGGTTCAAGGTCCCCTGGACATTTGGCTTCGAATTGACCGGGAGTCCGGGGGCGTGGATTTCGGGGAAGGACCTGATCCTTCACATTATCGGCCAGATAGGGGTTGACGGGGCCCTCTATGGATCAATGGAGTTCTTCGGGGAAGGGGTGGGGCGCCTGAGCATGTCCGACCGGTTCACTGTGGCGAATATGGCAATCGAAGCCGGGGCCAAGAACGGGATCTTCCCCTACGACGAGAAAACCCGATCCTATGCGCTGGAGCACCACGTCACGCGCCACACTGTCTATGAATCAGACCCTGACGCAATATTCATGGAGACTGCTCGAATCGACCTGAGTTCCCTGGAACCGGTGGTTGCACTGCCATTTTCCCCGCAAAACGTCAGACCCATTGGGGAAGTCAAGGGCATGCCCGTGGACCAGGTTGTCATAGGGTCGTGCACCAATGGAAGGATAGAAGATCTGCGCACGGCGGCCGCCATATTGAAACTGGGGAAGGTGGCCGATGGTGTCAGACTCATCGTGATTCCCGCGACTCCCCGGATCATGGCTCAGGCCGTCTCCGAGGGTATCGTCGATGAGATCATGCGCGCCGGCGGCGCTGTGTCAACTCCCACTTGTGGTCCGTGCCTGGGCGGGTACATGGGGATCCTTGCAGCCGGTGAGCGCGCCGTCTCTACGACCAATCGAAACTTTGTGGGCAGAATGGGCCACCCTGAAAGCGAGGTGGTCCTTGCCTCTCCCGCGGTGGCCGCGGCGAGCGCGTTGGCCGGATGTCTTGCCGATCCTCGGGACGCTTCCAGCTGATCATGGGCCTATGAGATTCCTCACACCAACGCGCTTTCAAAGATGTGAGATTGAGACCCTCACCCCCATTAGGGGAGAGGGTTAGGGTGAGGGGGCTCCAATGTTCCTCTTCTGATCGCGCATTGGTATAACGTGTGTTCATGCGAGAGCCGGCAGCGAGGGGAAAAAAATCCCGCCTTGCCCCCCTTTGAAAAAGGGGGGCAAGGCGGGATTGCGCCTATGCGCGGGAATCAGCTTTCAATTACAGAGGAGTTTTGGGATCTGCCACAGGCGGGCCTAACCGGTGTCCCGAAGATCAGACATTACTCATTGAAACTAAAGAGGTTTTCTGCACCGGCGCACGATGGGGCGTCGGAAGTCGGGGGGGAAACTCTCGGGATAAAAAAAAAGACTTGAACTCTGATATTTTTCTGCTATTCTGCTTACACGTTCCCGATGTTTGGAAATCCTGGATCAGACGGAAAAAAAGCTCTTGACTTGGCGGTTTAGTTCTGATACCAAGTGTTAAGAAAGTGTCATATGTTTATAATTCCAAATTCGGTTCCCTGCGTAAATGGTCGGGGGCCCTATAAAAGGAGGATTGGGTATGGTTAAAAAGATGATAGTTGTGCTCAGCGCGGCCGCTCTGGTCATGAGCGTTGTGGGTGGCGCGATGGCGCAGGGGTATCCCTTCGCCACCACCGGCGACATGATCGTGATCCCAATGAAGGTTAAGACCAGCTTCAAGAGAGTGACCAGCCGAGGCGGCTTTAGCAGCTTCTTCATGGATGGCTGTGAGCAGTACACCGGCGGCTTCCGTCCCTGGGGAACCTGGCGGGCCACGAAGTGCTTTATGAAAACACAGGTTATCCCTCCCAAGTGCGTTGCTCCTGCGATGCCTTTCATGGGTCCTGTGGCCGTGTCACCAGGCTGTAAGCTGGTCAGCGCGGTCGAGAAGTACGGCATCAAGTCCCCTGGTTGCAACCCCTGTGTGACAGGTGGCATGTCTTACCAGATGATCAAGAAGACGGTCCTCAAGTAAGACCGCTCTTGGCAGAAATATCTTTGACAAGGAAGACCGGGTGGTTACACCCGGTCTTTTCTTGTTTGATCGCCCGGATTCGGAATCCCTCCTACACAAGAAGGATGAGCATTGAGCGCGCTGCCATACGTTCTGATTCTTGACTTCGGCTCGCAATACACCCAGCTCATAGCGCGTCACGTACGTGAAGCAGGTGTGTATAGCGAAATCCATCCCTTTGATATGGACCTGGAACTCGTGCGACGGAACATGCCTACGGCCCTGATATTGTCGGGAGGCCCGGCGAGCATTTACGATGAGGGCGCGCCCAAGCTCGAAAGAGCAATACTGGACCTGAATGTGCCTGTTCTGGGAATTTGCTATGGACTCCAGGCTATCGCGCACACGCTGGGCGGAGAGGTTCAGCCGGCCACGGAGAGAGAGTACGGCAGAGCCTACCTTACCCGCATCAGCAATGAATCAGCGCTGCTGAAAGGGGTTTCTGAGGGGGCTCAGGTCTGGATGAGCCACGGCGATCGGGTCACGAGTCTTCCTCCGGGATTTAGGGGGTGCGCCGGCACCGAGGACATCGGGTTTGCCTGCATTGAGAGCATGGATCGTCCGATTTGCGGGGTTCAGTTTCATCCGGAAGTGGTCCACACTCCGGACGGCGAGACAATACTGAAAAACTTTCTGTTCCACGTTGCCGGGCTCAAGCCGGGCTGGACCATGGCTTCATTCATAGACATGGTGACGGCTCAGGTGAAGGAGCGCGTCGGGGACGCTCATGTCCTGGCGGCCCTGTCCGGTGGGGTGGATTCGTCTGTGATGGTTGCGCTGCTGCACCGCGCCATTGGGGATCAGCTCCACCCGATCTTTGTCAACAACGGTTTGCTCCGACACCAGGAGTCCGCGGAAGTCCGGTCCGTGTTCGATCAGATGGGGATCAAGCTCGACTATGTTGACGCATCCGGGGTCTTTCTGGACAAGCTGAGCGGCATAACCGATCCGGAGCAAAAACGGAAAGCCATAGGCGAGACCTTTATACGGGTTTTCGAGGAAGAGGCGGAAAAGATACCCGGGGTGAAATTCCTTGCACAAGGCACGCTCTATCCGGACGTCATAGAGAGCGTTTCGTTCAAAGGGGGGCCTTCAGCCACTATCAAGAGCCATCACAATGTCGGCGGATTGCCGGACCGGATGAACCTGGAACTGATCGAACCGTTCAGAGAGCTGTTCAAGGATGAAGTGAGGGAACTTGGAGGTCAGTTGGATGTCCCGGATTCCGTTATATGGAGACATCCATTTCCTGGGCCGGGGCTCGCGGTCCGCATCCTTGGAGAAGTTACGCCCGATCGTGTGCAGCTCCTCCAGAAGGCTGACGCCATAGCTATGGAGGAGATCCGAAACGCGGGCCTGTACCGTGACATATGGCAGGCTTTCGTGGTGCTTCTTCCGGTCCGCTCCGTAGGGGTCATGGGTGACGAGCGCACGTACGAACACGTGGCCGCGCTGCGAGCCGTGGAGGCCACGGACGGAATGACCGCTGATTGGTTTCGCATCGACTATGACGTGCTCGGTAAGATCTCCAACCGCATAATCAACGAGGTGAGCGGAATCAATCGTGTGGTTTATGATATCTCTTCAAAGCCGCCCAGTACAATTGAGTGGGAGTAGGAATAGATGAGCCGGGATGACCCTGACGCTTCGCCTTGCACCGACTATCCAAAGGGCGCCGCATGCTGCGCCCTCTTAATTCCAATACGTTACAAACTGTCCTCCGTGGAAGCCCTCATCCGGGTAGCACGATCCGTGTATGAAATTGAGTTTTGATAGAGCCTCCATGGTACGCCCCTACGCTCGGGACCTTGCTCCTTTGGATTGCCACTGGTATGCGGCAACACCTCCCAAGGGCCTCCCTCTTTTCTTTGTCATCATTGTGGATACGTGGGGACTAAATGCTCGGGTAGTCTGCTATCAAAGCCGGGTTGCGGTGGTTGGGTCTTAGCGCGGTCAAGAATCACGTGACAATCGCATTATATAGGTTCTGAGCTTGTCCATTTTCTCGGGTGGACAATCATTGATGACCTTTTTCACTTCGTCGTATTTGGGATCATTTTGAGGGCTTGGATAAGGCCTGGGGAGGGTCTTGGTGGAAACGTCGGGGGATCGCATTTCAATTCTCCTGAGTGGGATCAATTCCGTCCACATTACGGCTTGGCTAATAGTCCACTTGCGATGTCTTGTCAACCGGAAAAGAGCCGCAATCCACTCCGTACAAGGCCTCAGAGACGTAACCGCGGGAAATCCCGAGCACAAAAAAATCAAAGGGAAGGCACGTTAGAATCTGAGTCATGCTATCCGGGAAGTCTCCCCAACACGGCGCTGGAACAATGTTCAGCCGCTTTGAAAGTGAACTATTGGAACAAAAGCGGTTGTCATC
Source organism: uncultured Syntrophaceae bacterium (assembly GCA_964527475.1). GTDB lineage: Bacteria > Desulfobacterota > Desulfomonilia > Desulfomonilales > Desulfomonilaceae > CAZGNL01. Next base: position 6,259 of record CAZGNL010000007.1, on the reverse strand, counting down.
GCCAATCGCGGCTCCGTGGATTGGTGCCCCATTCCCCCCCGGATCTTGTGGTCAGGGGATTCTGCCGGTGTTCGGGAATTACTATTCAATCGGACGGAAATCCAGGCAATGGCTATAGTGGTTCTCGAAATTAATTCCGAGAGCCGCTATGGTATGAAAACTCCAGCCCCAAGGCGGCTCGGAGTCCCGAAGGGACGAAAGATAATAGCCCAGGGATTTATCCCTGGGTCCGACATCCATTTCCCACCGTGAGTCCCGAAGGGACGACACATAGCGAGTGCGTAATGGTTCTGTCGTCCCTTCGGGACTCAGGTGTTCTGCAATGGCCCTTACCCGGCGATGAATCGCCGGGCTACTTTCTGACGCCCCTTCAGGGCTACGGTCTTTCGAGAAAGAACCTATAGTCTTCCGCATCGAACTTCGCGCCGAAGATGTCACCCTCCCCCAGCCCCTCCCGTCAAGGGAGGGGAGTCCTTTTCCCTCTCCCCTGGCGGGAGAGGGTTAGGGTGAGGGGGTTCCAGCCGTAGAACCCAGTTTCAATGCGTGGCACTATAGTAAAATGGCGCAGCGGTATGAGAACTTTCGAGAACTGCAATATACGGGTTAATTCGGCTTATGCGGCAACCCGATCAAGCGTGAACATAATGTTGCGCATGAATAAACATGGTTAATGAATTTATTTGACAGAGGATATGAGATCTGCTAATCCATTAGACAGAACATGTTGCGGAGTAGTGCATGGTTTCAGGTCTATCAGGACGCTTACGCGAAACAGTGAAATTGCCCAATCACACTCTCCTTTATGGATTGGTACTGGCCACGCTGGGCATTTTTGTGGCCCTTGGCGCTGTGACTCGCCTTTACGAGTTACGGGAATTCTTTCCGTTCAGGTTGCCCCAGCATGTGAACGAATTTATTCTCAATTATGTTCCTTTCATACTGGGAACATTCATTTCCATAGTGGCTTCCTTCTCCGGCCTGATAGTGGGCGTAAGCTGGTTGCTCAGCGGCTTAAGGGAGATGGGGCGTCTTCGGATTCCCATTCGTTGGGCAGGAGACTACTACCTACCGGAACAGGTGTCTCTCGGCCTGAAGGAAGGCAGAGTGCGATCCTATGATCGTTCTCCTTCCTGGCTGTTTGTGGTCCTGGGCAGATTCTGGTCAAATGCCCGGTTCATTTCCGCGATTCCAGGGGAGCTGGTCCGGTCCAGTTTTCGCTTTGTGTGGAAAGCTTTGTTGATAGGTCTGGCAGTCCATTTGTTTTTCAGGGCTTTGGGCTTGTTGCCGGCCTACCTTTCCGGATGGGGTCTCGATTCGGGGTTTGTGCTTCCCTCGCCCATGCCTTTCTACAATCTTCTTCTGGCAGTCTGTGTGCTGAAGCTCGTGATAGCTTTCAGCCTCATTCCCCTGAAAAAGCCCGGGGCCAGCCGGGAAATGGATTCAATGATAGTGGAGGGCCACGGCCATCCTTCCGTGTTCTTTGCCGTCATGGAGGAAGGATCGAAAATATTTGCGCGCAGGGGATCTCCCAACCGGATTTCGCGATCCCGACCGGTCGTGTGCGATGATGGAGAAACTCTCGTAGGGACGCTGGTGGAGAGTTTTCCCGAGTATGTCAGGACGTCGGCCCGGGCTGGGGCCCTTCTGGGTCTGTTTCTTGGATCGGTGATGATCCTTTTGGGGTTTCTTCAGATCATACTAATGCAATATCCCAGCTTTTCTGTTGGGTACGAGGATTTTTTTAGACTATACTTTATGAGTTTGCTGTTGGACATACTGCTAAACGTGTTCATCATACTGTTCGGCAAGGGATTCCTGGATCAAGGTCGGGCACTGATGTCGGTTTACAGGTTCAGGTCCAGTCTTGTATACCTGGAGGCAAAAGGGGATTTTGAGAGGAAAGTGCTCCCGGACCTGAATGGAATAGTGTCGCCTGAACGTTTGTTCGACCCGCTGAGCACAAGCGCTTTCAATGTCAGATTCTTCTCGGCCGAGGCAGTCTCGGATTCCATCTCCCCTGAAGGTGTGCGGGAACTTGTGGGACTTGAGACATCCGCGCGCCTTGCTAAGGACGTCGACAGGCTCAAGTATCTTCCATTTCAGGTCAACTTTCGGGAGAGATATCCCTCCTCATGGGAATCACCCGAGACATTGACGGACGAGAACGGAGATGATTCTGAACAGCCCACGAGGGCCTCAGTCCTGTCAAGCGAGCAGCCCGCTTCCCATGCGGTGGAAGGCACGGAAAGCCACGAGGCTGTCGGATAGGCGCATGGTTTTCCGCAAGCGTGTCCGCGGGATCTTCTGCGGAGAGCCGGCCTCTTTGACGTAAAATCCGTTGACGATTGCGACAGTGACGGATAAGAGTACTTCAACAGGAGCAAAAGCCGATCTTCACGGTTCAAGATGTCAGTGGAGCGGTTGTGTGTCAGGCCGTGCCGACAGCGGAACTCATGCTGTGGGTCAGGTTCTCCGGGGATGAGGTGGCCAGATGAGATTTTCTTTGACACGAATTGCAGTGGTGGCGGTCGCTTTGGTTATTCTTGCGTTTGGGGTCCCCGGCATTGGGGAAGACTATCTTGTGATCAAGAAGAAGGACGGTTCGGTCGAGCGCGTCCCGCTGAAATTTGATCCAACGCAAATCGATTCGTTCAATATCGAAACCGCGCCCACCCCTGTGAAGCCGGGCGTGGAACCAACCCCTCCCGCGGCGGAAAAACCCGAAGCCGTGCCGAGCGGTGAATTCGAAGAGGAGTCCGAAAAGAAGCCGGAACCCAAGCCCATGGAGATCAGTCCGCGTGATCCCTCGTCGAAACCGATGATCCTTAAGCGGACGAAACCCGAAGCAGCCCCTGAGCAACGGACTCCGGCCAAGGGGCCGTCACAGACCTATAGGGGGCCCGTGGCCGCTCCCCCGGTTTCCGCGATAAAGGGTGCTCCGTTCACTGTGAATGTTTACAAACTGCCGGACCGTGTCCGGGCTTTGCCCGACTACAGTGCGCTGCGACCCGTTCGGGTAATTACCACTGACAGCATCAACCTTAATCCGGAAATGGGGGGCAATGAGCCCTCCACGTTGCCCGAGGACACTCAAGGTCTCGGTATGCGCTTTCAGGGACTGTTCGGTGTTTCCGGTGAGGGAATTTTTCGATGGAGGCTCTTGTCCAGGGACGGGGCCCGGATGCACATAGATGATAAGACGCTGATCGAAAATGACGGAATCCATAAGTCAGGATCAAAGATCGGATTTGTGCATCTGGCCGAGGGGGTTCACAGCATTATTGTAGACAGCTTCAATACCGCGGGACCTCCTGTGCTGACCTTGTACGTGACGCCCCCCCTGGGGAAGGAACAGGTGTTTTCCCTGCGAAATGGTTTGAGGGGATGGAAAGAGCCGAAAAAACCCTATGACGTGCTCTGGGCGCAGGTCTACTTTGTGCCGAAGGGCAAGTATCCAAGAGGCCCGAATTTCACCAGGATCAGCCCTGTGGGCCGGCTTATCGCGTCCGCGTTGAACATCGACGGAACCAATGGAATTCCGGGCATACCGGGAAGAAAAAAAATGATCGGCCTCAAATACGAGGGCTTTTTCTCGGTTGAAGGGGCAGGCATCTTCGCTTTCAGACTCCGTGCGGATCACTACGCCAGGCTGGCCATCGGCAAGAAGAACATTATAAAATCGAGCAAATTCGGCCCTGAAGGACGGGTTGCCTGGGCGTTCCTTCAAAAGGGAGGCTACCCGATCACCGTTGAATACTTCCACCCGCAGGGCGAACCGCGTCTACAGCTTTTCGTCACTGAGCCGAAGAAGGAAGAGGCGCTCTTCTCTCCCGCCAACGAGCTGGTGGGATTCGCGGCCGACGCGGACAAGATCAGTCTCATTCCCGCGTTTGTGTACTTTCTGAAGCCGGGAACAAAGAAGCTGCCCAACCTCAACAAAATGAAGGCCTCCGGAATGGCTTTTGTGAAAGCCATAGATTTCCCTGTTGACCGGGGGACTCAGGAATTTCCGGGCGTCCCCAAGAGGAAGAACTGGCTCGGTCTGAGGTTCTACGTGAAATTCTCGCTTGGGAAAGATGAAGAGGGGACCTACAAATTCCGAATAGTCGCGCGTGACGGAGCAAGACTGATCATCGGTAAGAAGATCGTGGTGAAGGCCACCGGATTCGGAAAGCTGCAGGAAAAGTCAGGGCAGGTAACACTGCCGCCCGGGAGCCACGAAATGTTTCTCGATTACTACCAGGCCACAGGTCCGAACGCTCTCCAGTTGTATATTACTCCCCCGGGGGGAGAAGAAAAGATCTTTGCTTTTCAATAGCCGTGGACTCTCACCCCGGCCCTCCTTCACCAGCTAAAGCCTGCCGAGCCGGTGTGGCACAAAATAAACCTTGCAACAGGTTGCTGACGCAATTGTAGGGGCAGACCCCGGATCGGAGTCCGGGGCAGGCTCTGCGTGTCTGCCCACACGTAGGGGTGCGCACGCGGGAAAGGGCGGACACATAGGTCCGCCCCTACAGGAGAATGCCAAGGTTATTTCGTGGCAGGCCCTAACCGATGTTCACAACCCATCCGAACGGGTCCGGTTTAGCGCCGATCTGCATTCCGTTGATTTCATCGTAGAGTCTTGATGCTATTTCTCCGGTTTGGCCGTCAGCCACCTGATAGTCTGTTCCTTTGAATCGGAACATCCCCACCGGGGATATCACGGCGGCTGTCCCTGATCCGAAAATCTCCTGCAAGCTCCCGTCCTGGGCCGCTTTGACCACGTCTTCTATGGAGATATCTCTTTCCGTCATCTTCAGGCCCCAGCGCTTGGTCATCTGTATCACCGAATCCCTGGTGATCCCGGGCAAAACGGTTCCTTTGAGCGCCGGGGTTATGATCTCGTCATTGATGCGGAAAAAGATGTTCATGGTGCCCACCTCTTCCACAGACACCTTATCCACCGCGTTGAGCCACAGCACCTGGGTAAATCCCTCTGCGTGGGCTTCCTGCATAGCCAGCAGCGAAGCCGCGTAGTTCGCGCCGGTCTTGGCTTCCCCGATTCCGCCGCGACACGCTCGAACATATTTGTCCGTAACCAGGATCTTCACCGGGTTAAAGCCTTCCGGGTAGTAGGCGCCTACGGGAGATAGGATTATGTAAAAAATGTACTCTTTGGCGACGCGCACTCCCAGGAATGAATCCGAACCTATGACAGTGGGACGAATGTACAGCGACGTGCCCGGGGCTCGAGGAATCCAGTCCCTGTCTTTTCTGATGAGTTCGCTCATCTGCTCCATGAACATGTCCGGATCAATGGTGGGGATGCACAAGCGTTCACAGGATCTGTTGAAACGGGCTATGTTCATGTCCGGTCGGAAGAGCATTATGTCTTTTCCGTCATTGGCCGAAAAGGCCTTGAGTCCTTCGAAGACCTGTTGGCCATAGTGCAACACTATCGTGGCAGGATGCAGCGAAAAGTCAGCCAGAGGCTGTATCCCAGGTGAACCCCACCCGCGGTTGTCCTCAGAGTAGCGCAGCACGACCATGTTGTCGGTGAAAATCTCTCCAAAACCTAGATTGTCCTCGTCGTATCCTTCCACTCCAGGCTTGTTATACGGCACGGTTCCCATGAGGTCCTCCGCATGATCTGAATATGTGAGCCCGCGGCCTTCTCCGCCCCAGCCTTGTGTGGTCAAAGGAGCATGGCTGGGCCAAAAAGAAAGCGCGCCGGACAGCGTCCGTTCCACGGGCCAACCCTTCATAAATATCAAAGGCCGCCAACCCAGTCAAGTGCCCTGAGTTTTCAAAATCCCGCCTATAGCTCTTGAAGAGCGGTCTTTTGCCGTCAATGGGCTGTGGCGACTTTCAAAAAAAATGATCGAGTTCTGCGAGAGGTCAATCTTGTGGAGCAGACTGTCGAGTCCGCTGATCGGTCAAAGATTCCGGGGCACGCTCTATTTGCTCGCTTCGTGGTATTCACGGGCAAAGTCGAGGAAATCTTCGTATGCTCGGTCCAGGTCATAGCCGAGGCGGTCGGAGTGGGTGGCCATGCCTTGATGAAACCATCTGTACCAGCGGTCCACTTTTGCCGGGTCCTCGCTCATGAGCGCGGTCCAGAGCGCGGTCCCGGGGTATGGGGTGACCATGTTAATTTCCACGTGATCGGGTCGAGCCTCCAGGATGAGCTTCTTGGAGAGTTCAATATCTTCAGGTGTCTCCTCCGGCAGGCCGATCATAAAAAACGCGTGTGAGTGTATTCCCGCGGATCTGAGAA
>CAZGNL010000006.1:25893-65228 GCA_964527475.1 uncultured Syntrophaceae bacterium | reverse complement strand
CAAATCGGGGATATCACATTCCCCGATACAGAGGTGCCTTTTTATGATTATCAGGCTTGACAGATCTGCATTTTTTCCAGGTCTTCTCGTACCCTCTCAAGTTCACCCGCCAGACGGGGATTCGTTCCCACACGTTTGCGCAGACGATTGACCGTTTGACTCCTTCCTCCAACAGATCTAGAAACGAATCCGGTCCGGCTCGTCAAAGAAAATACCCGGGCCACCGTTCCCACGTAGCACAACATGATAGACAGCCCCCGAATAGTGAATGCGTGCTCTGCATGCCATACTTGGCTGTTTGCGCCCTCAAATCCACAGATGTCAAGCCTGACCCCGACACGACACGGAATTTCGGGGATATATTCACTTCGTCGATTTTTCTGAAATGGTTTTGATTGCTGTCTCCAAGGCTTTGTTGAATTCCTGCGGACTATTCATCATCAGGAAATGATCGGTGCCCTTGAGAACAATTGCATCGAAAGACGCCATGTGTCTGCGGTTCGCTTCATGGTCAATGGGCCACATATCCGCGCAAACGGCCATGACGGGAACCTTGATATCCTCAAATATCTTAGCCGCTTTCCCCGTGATGTACAGTGACATCAGCTCGTTCGTAGCGCTTAAGGCGACGGCGGGTGGGGCGGCCGACATATCGGAGAGAATCCATTCTCGAAGGTCCGGATCCGTGTTCGAGGACATCATCGTCTTCACGAACTCCTTGGTGCCTGTTCGAAAATCCTTCTTCAAGGGAGCGACCATCTTGTCGAGCTCTTCTTGGGTCAGCGGATATTCTATGTTCTGAAACGTATCCACTCCGATGAGACCTATGACCCGATTCGGCATGAGTCGGGCGGCTTCGGCGATAACCGCGCCGCCCATTGAATGGCCGATGAGAATGACGCGAGGGCCGGCTACGGCCTCCGTAACCGCCCGGACATCCTCGCCGAAAGCCTTCATGGTATACTTCTTCCGAGTCGCGCCTGAGTGGCCGTGGCCGGCGAGGTCGAGAACCACAACACGATGCCTGTCGGAAAAATGCGGCGCCTGGGATTGCCAGTACCGGCCGTCGCAGCTCCATCCATGCACGAACACAAGAGTGGGCTCTCCGGAGCCGTAGACCTCATAGGAAATCGTGGTCCCATCATTGGATTGGACGGCGCGCGGCCAATAGGCGTGAACCCGCACGGCTACAAACGTTACGAACAAGACAACCAAACAGCCGACCACGACCGTCAAGTATCTCGCAAGGGACTTGAGCCAATCCCGATCCTTTTCACCGGCTACCTTCATTACACCATTCATGTTTGTTATCCTCGTCGGAAATCCTTCTGCAGATCTCCCATATTTAAGAATATGCGGCGGACTTGCCGGTTTTGAACCTGTCGGCTCCGTTGAGTGGACGCAGGACGCCTTCGCTTCCAGGTGAAGGGGTACGCCATGGAATGTGCATGACGCAATTCATGCGAAACGGTCTTTGAATTCGGGGGACATAATACTGATTTTCACAATTCTTGCGTCCCCGAAGGTCATCTCCTTTACCTCCATGACAGACGTTGCAACGTCCAACTGCCTTCTCGACTCCATCACGCACAAGCACAGCGCGGTCACGATCCTCGCAATGAACTTGTAAGAGTGACGGGTTTTCCAGCACTTCAGCCCGGAAACTGAGCGTAATCTCGTCTCGGTAATATGAACCGACGCGTGCGGTGTGGGGTGGGGTCAGGCTTGACATATTTGTATTTGGACTCCATTCCTTCCCGTGAGCTATCCTTACGATGAATCGGATCAATATGAAAGACCTGCCCTCAGCTTGCGCGTAATCTTGTCAAACTGCTTCTCGACCACCAACGGATAATTGTCGGGGTCAGGCTTGACATATCTGCATTTTTTCCAGGTCTTCTCGTACCCTCTCAAGGTCTGCCGCAAGACGGGGATTTGTTTCCACACGTTTGCGCAGACGATTGACCGTTTGACTCCTTCCTCCATCAGATCTAGAAACGAATCCGGTCCGGCTCGTCAAAGAAAATACCCGGGCCACCGTTCCCACGTAGCATAACATGATAGACAGCGCCAGGATAGTGAATGCGTGCTCTCCGTGCCATTTTTCGCAGTCTATGCCCCCACATCCACATATGTCAAGCCTGACCCCTATACTTTAATGTATCTATAGTCTTGAGGGGATATGATTGATTTGGGTGAATGCGCGGGGCAGATGTTTCAAAAAGCCCCGCACCACAAACCTTCAGGAATTCATAAAGTCGTGGAGAATTGAGTACACGAAGCTTGACGGCATCACTGAATGCAATTGAAGCCTAAAAAGGGGGTGTCGGTGGTGCGAGCCTGCGAACGGAACGTACAAGCGTGAATTTGCTTGACAACCACGAAGGTTTCGTTTTAATAGAGCGTGTCAAGATGTAGATTTTTTATCTGAATGATTCTTGGGGCTTTTTGCTTGCACTGTAGCGGGCAAAGGCGTAATCGGCCGTGGCTGGAAAGGGGGGCGTTTACGGTCGCCAGGTTTCCCAAGAGGGCCTTTTGTTTGTTTTTGGAGGATCTTATGGTTTGGAGCCGTTCTCGGTTGTCATTCTCCGCTATCATGGCGGTTCTTCTTATTCCGATTTTAGTGGGAGTCGCATCGTCTCAGGGACTTCCTCAGTCACCATACAGCGCACCGTCAGTGGTAAGAGGGGGCGGGCTCGACCTTGCTCCATCCAATCCCCAGGGGTTGCCGAGTGGGTTGATGGGGCCTCGGAGTTCCGACTCAATTCTTCTCACACCACAACTATTTCAGGGAATTCTGCCGCAGATCCCCAATCTCCAGGTGGGGTACGTGTACAGCTTCGGCAAGAACGTGAAATCGGGTCGCCTGACAACGGACTTTCTGCTGCCGATCAGCCTCAGCAGGGACTCGACGGCCTTTGGCGAAGCACACGGAGAATTCCAGGATTTCTGGAAAACTGTGCAGGGAGGGGCGAACAACAGGGTTGACCTCTCCTTTGGCGGCGGTTTTCGGACCATACGCGGTGACAATACGTTGCTGGGGATTAATGGATTCTTCGATACCACGAGATTGGGTGGGCGATGGTATTCTTCGGGCAGCGTCGGATTTGAGATGGCAGCCTTGCTTCCCGGTAATGACGCGGTGGATCTCAACTTCAACTGGTACGGGAGTCTGTTCAAGAGCAGCGTGCTCGCCAACGCGTTCAGACGAGGACCGCAGAATTACGATTTTGGGGCCGGATATTCCCACGAACTGTACAATGGCGGCCCTGACCTACGCCTGAATGTGACGGGCTACAGGTTCAGCGCCGGATCTGGTGTTTATGGCGTCAGAGGCGGCGCGGAACTCAAGACTCGTGACGGCATGTTCTCGGTCAAGTATGAGGCCGGCGATGATAGGGTCAACGGCACGTATCACACTGTCGGCGGATTAGTGAATGTGGGCTTGCAGCTTGAGAACCTCTTGAGTGGACAAAGTCCCTTCGTTAAGCCGGAGCCGATATTCAGGAGTCCGAGAAATCTCAGGAGCTTGCTCACGAGGGAAGTTAGGCGACCCTATTCGCAACCGGCGTCGGTAGTAGTAGCTAGATCGGTAACCGGGGCGGGTGTCGCAGGGCCGCGTGTCGCACCATTCGCATTGCCGCTGACGTTGCCAACGGGGGTAATCCCTGATGTTTGGACATACGTACCCATCATCGGAGGGCCCATCACTCCAGATGAGTTGGCGACAGTGCCACTGGTCGTGGTCGAGTGGGCGGGTGGTACGGCGGATATCGGGATGCATATGATAGAGATGAGGTTATCCGATGGGGGGAGTACTAACCGTAGTGACCCGTGGTCGATTATGGCGGCTGGAGGGATTTTAATGCCGTTATTTCAGGTGGTGAGTATGTGGAGTGATTTTGTGCCACTAAGCACAGCCGGGAGACAGATAGCCGGAATAGAGGTCCGCACGACGATGGGCCCCGGCGCGGTATGGCAGCCGACCGATTTTGAGATTAGGGTGGGGTTGTAGACAGAGGGTTGCGCCGGATGCGGAGCCCAAGTGTTTTATTTGGCCACGGCAACCACCTTATGATGTGCTCTCCAAGCCGCTCCATTCTCGCTGTGACGGCTCTTGCTCATAAAGCCGGAGAGTTTGATACCTGAGATTATTATTGCTTGGTTTTCTTAGCTTGTCAACCGGTTGCTCAGTCTCAGGCTTACCCGTTGGCGAGATGGTCACGAGAAGACCGATTCTTTGTTCCCCCAAATCCCTCCTAAAATGATTTCGGGGGATTTTTTTGCTCGTTTGGCGCTAGTGACAAGCCGCTGTTCGCCCAGCGCTGCCACCTCTTCACGTAATCCGATAGCTCCTCCTTGCCCGCCAGCTCCCGCTCGTGAATCCTGCGAGCTTTTTCGATGAAGTTGTCAACAGTCTTCTCCGCAAGTCGTGTGGGGTCAGGCTTGACATATTTGTATTTGGACTCCATTCCTTCCCGTGAGCTATCCTTACGATGAATCGGATCAATATGAAAGACCTGCCCTCAGCTTGCGCGTAATCTTGTCAAACTGCTTCTCGACCACCAACGAGGTGTTCGGAGAGCCGCTTCAGAAGGCGACCATGTCGTTCAGGCGCAATCGACCCAATGGATCCAAGAAAACTGCCGGCTGGGAGCACTACCAGAAAGCCAACGCGGATGAGAGAGGCAGCCCTGAGGCCGCCGGCAGCGAAATCCGGATCACCTGGTCGTATCACCTCATCAAAGCCCCGGGTCTCGTGATGAAGCTGCGTGCTCACTCCACAGACAAGAAGATCTCCGTGGAGGCATCACTCTAAGAACCACAGCGGGGCGATTCTTGACCTGCCCGTCAGGTTGGGGCAGAGGTGTCAGAACAACGTCCCCTTCGGTCATCGACGAAGGTCCTCCGGCCCGTACTCCGGCTCCTCAGTGCCGTACGTGCGGGAGTTCCGGGTACACCATACTCAATTCTCCGTGATGCTCCTCTTGGGGCCGGGCTTCTGCCTGCGCAATACTCTGGCAAGCTCTTCTTCCAGCCGACTTATGAAATCATCGTCCCCCAGGGGTCTGCCGGTTCGTTCGTGAACTCGGAGGAGTTCAAGCTCGTCCGCTTCAATACCGCTGTCCAGGAATTCTCGCCAATTGGCCACCATCTCTGAAAGCGGCGAGGTCACAACCAGCCTGTTCTCCCGAGCTTCCACATGTAATTAAGTATGGTGTACCCGGAACTATACCCGGAACTACGAGTCTACTCGACATCAGCCTCGACGAAGGGGAAGCTGTCCAGGATTTCCTCGGCCAGTATATAGACACTTACATAATCGTACTTTCGTCCCAGCTTGGGAATCCAGTACCGTCCATGGGCAAGCCAATCCCTGTATCTGAATGCGCCTATCAAATCGCTTATCAGGGCCGCCCTAACTGTTGGCTCTCGCTTCCAAACCGGCAAGATGTGGTCCTTGAAGGAGGCCCTTGTTGCCTTTTCTTGGTAGATACTGCGAAGCTCTTGCGAAATGTCTTCTCGCTTTTTCTTCTTCGCCTGGCCCCGCTGCAAGTAGTCGATGCGAAACGCTGCCTCCACCGCTGAGAGCAGGTTGAATATCGAGGCGCGGTCGATTTCGGCCAGGCGCGTTTGTAACTCCTGGGCTAGCTCTCCCAGAGTGTAGCCACGGAACCTTTCGAGGTAACTCCCGTCAGCAGTTTTGAAGTATCCCCTGAGAGCCTCCGTAAGATCGCTGTGGTGGAGAGCTATCTGGGCCAAATCCTGGTGCTGAAGCGAGAACTTGACCTTCCTAGGCATTGATCACTTCCATGAGGGCGTCGGGAAAAGACTCAGCGTTCAGATCCAGGTACCTAATTCCAGGTGGCGGAATGGCGATCTTCCAGACCCACTCCGGCATATTCGTCTCTGCCTCTGCTTCTGTTTCGGGTCGCGTCCTTACCCGGATAACATCCCATCCGATAAGGACGAATTGGACGGTTCCCGCGGGGCCCGTCATGTCTACACGGCCTCTTGCGCCGATGAGATTCGTTCCGACAGGATCCAGGATCACATCCCGCCCTCTAATGCGGAGGCGCAGTGACTGAGCGGGATAATGCCCCACCAGTTCCTCATTGATATATTTGTCCTGGTACTCCATGCTCACATCACCAGAGGCGAGGTATTCAGTGAGGAACTCTTCGACCTGCTTGTAGAAATCTCCCAAGTATTCGAGCCACTCATCTCTCCTTTTGGTCCAGTCAGTGCGAGGCTCGATGTGGGCATTTGCTTGATCTTTTTTTAGAAATTCGTCGAAATCCTTTTTGCCCATGATTTCTCCAGTTGGATGTCTCGGAATGTTGCTTTGACAAGACATTCCATAGTGGTACTTCCTCAGACCGTATTATACCATATTCCTCGCCTTAATATCAAATACCGATCCAGCACCGCGCTCGATATCTTATGCGGCGGAGTGTCCGCTACCAAAACTCCGCTGCGGAATTCCGGGTACGAATTCCGGGTACACCATACTCAATTGCCTTTGGAGGTTCCTTTTGGTCCGGGTTTCCGTCGATGCAATGCTCTGCCAAGCTCGTTTGCCGGCCGAGTTATGAAATCATCACTCCCAAGCGGTCTGCCGGTTCGTTCGTGAACTCGGAAGAGTTCAAGCTCGTCCGCTTCAATACCGCTGTCCAGGAATTCTCGCCAATTGGCCACAATCTTTGAAAGCGGCGAGGTCACAACCAGCCTGTTCTCCCGAGCTTCCACATGCAATTAAGTATGGTGTACCCGGAACTCATAACAACGTCCCCTTCGGTCATCGACGAAGGTCCTCCGGCCCGTACTCCGGCTCCTCAGTGCCATATGCCGAGGAGAGTGCGTTCCGTGCAGCCAAGATCCAATCCTCGCCGACCACTGCCTCGGTCACGGGCAATACCGTAACCATAAGGGGTGAGTTTGGTGGGATCTCGAACGGTTCGTCAAGGACAATCCGCTCGCCATCGTAGTGCGCCTTCAGAGTTGTAGCAGGCATATTGCCTCCACGCACGCGTCGGTTAATCACGTGGTCTTCTATGGATGGGCATGACCTCCCAGGTCGATAAGCTCGATCCCGTCCTCCATGATGACCTGTATCAAGCTTACCATGAAGGGGGCAGAATTTCACGTCAAGATTTGAAGTTCAGAATGGGAAGGGGCCCTTCGGGGGCCCTGGATCACCGGAGACACAACATCAGGGAAGCGCTCCTTGTCGAGGTGTCCCTGTAATCACAGTTGGTTAAGGTGGCAGTCCCAAGGGGAATCGAACCCCTGTCTCCGCCGTGAGAGGGCGGTGTCCTGGGCCGCTAGACGATGGGACCGCACTCCCTATTTCTAGCAAGCCCGGGGGTTGTTGTCAAGAATTGGATTCGGAACAAGATTCAGCACAGGGGATCAAGAAAAGCGGGATTCTGTTCTGATAGGGTAGTTGCAACGGTAAGGCCCAGAGCGCCTGGTGCGCCAAAGAAACCAGGGCGCCACCCCCAACGAGATACACTTTCATAGGATGCGCGCTGTGACCAAATATCAACCTGGCCCGCGGGCCGCTGGACAGGCAAGCCGGCAGAGGCACCCAGAAAACGGGGCTTGCTCGTTGGATTGCGGATTGGGATCTATCACAGTTGGAGCTTCTTCTTGATCTCCTTGCCCACATTCCAAGATTTTGCTTTCTCATCACCAAGCGACCAGTATTTCCTGCTGCTCATGTCGAACAGGAGTGGCTTCACAGCGGAAATGTCCACGGCATCGTCGATGAGGATGGATTCGTCCACATAGGTTTCAACAATCTCTCCTATGAAGACGTCATGGCTGGGAGTATCGTACACGTTGTGCAGCTTGCACTCCATACTCACTGGACATTCCCTTATCATGGGCGCTGTTTTCAACTCCCCGTAAAAGATTTCAAATAGGCCGGATTTGTCGTGCTTCTTTCCGGAATAGAGACCCACGTAATCTGTTTCCTGCACCAGGTTTTCCGATGGGATGTTCACGCTGAATGTTCTGTTTTCCTTGATTCCCTGGTTGCTGTAATGTGTCTTGCCCATGCCCAATGAAATCAGGTTCGGCTTACCGTGGGTGAAGATCCCTATGTGAGCGATGGTGATAAAGTTGGGCTTACCGTTCACCGTGGTCCCCACCAGGGTGGCAAGCGTGGGATGAAGAAGGTTGATGCCTCCAAGAGTACGCCTGCTCGCCACAGGGATGCCGCGATCCACACACACCAGTGAGTGAACGAGCTGCTTGAGATCCGGCCTATGGTTCTTGCTGAACCCCTTGGAATGACCAATGGATGGCTGTGGCCCGCGTCTTGATACAGGTCGTAATCGCCATACAGGGTCAGGCTGGTGGTGTCGTGGTGAACCCGGCGGGTATCAAGATCAAACTGCTTTACCGCTCGCAGGGGAACAGGGCGGCAAGAAAAAAAACCAGGTGTTTTCAAACGGCAATTACTTGGGTAATCCAGAAACTGGTAACTCCCTGTTTTAACCCGGCTTTGCAACGGAATCTGCGGCGGGAGGGTTGGAGGTCTTGGAGGACACCCCTCAACTCCTTCGATTCCCGTAACCCCTTGGAATGCCGACGGTCACTTGTGCGTATAATGCGTTAGTGATATTTTCTGTAAGAATGAATTTTCCTGGTTGTGTTCGGGAGGCTGTGGTGATACCATCCGCGGATACGAGAGATTTGCGCGGGAATCAACCGGCAAACTGTATATAAAAGGAGGGCTATAGTATGCCTACGTTTGAGATCGAGGGTAGAAGTTTTGATGTTGATGAGGACGGATTCCTTCAAGATCCGAACCTGTGGGACGAGGACGTGGCTACACTCTTCGCCAAGACCGAGGGTATCCAGGAAATGACGGACGAGCACTGGCATGTGGTGCACTATCTCAGGAACTACTACCTTGAGTTCAATATTGCTCCCATGATCCGCAAGGTCTGCAAAGACACCGGCTTCAAACTCAAGAAGATTTACGAGCTGTTCCCTTCAGGACCCGCAAAGGGCGCTTGTAAGGTGGCTGGACTGCCCAAACCCACCGGCTGTGTGTAGGCCCCCTACCAGGGGCAGTACAAACATAGCTGCGATATTGGGTAATGGCGTCCGTGTTTTCCTTTGGAACCGGCGGTCTTCCGGGAGGCTCGATAGGGATAAGCCCTGTAGCTTGTTGAGCAATACGACATGTAACCCGGAGCGACCGGCTATTTTGAAGAAGGGTCGCCAGAGCTGTTTCCGGGGGTCTTCCTTCCTCTCCTTGTTCAAGAGACTAAAACCATGGCAAGGTAGACCTCCAACTACTATCTCCGCCGAAGGTATCTCGGTATCGGGGGAACTCGGTAGATCGACTATCTCCCCGACTATACAGTGATTTCCGAAGTTCTCGGTGTAGGTCACCGCAGCGTACTCATTGACATCGTTTGTCCGGACAGGCTTGTAAAGACCCTTTGAAAGACGGACGAACCCCAGCGTCATCCCCCCCGCAATCGGCGAACGCGTCGATTAATCGTATGACTTGGTTCGACTCCATACTTCCGTGTCTGCCTCCCTTCCAGGTTCCATCTCTGTTTCTTTGACATATCTCACGATGCACGTTCAGCGGAACCTTTTTTCAAAACTCCTTGAGATAAAGGTCCATGGAGCCGGCCTTCCCTTCAGGAATGGATGAGCCTTGAGACCGTTCAACAGGTTGATAAGATGAAGGGCCTTCTCCAGGATTTCTGCCGATCCCGGTGTTGGCGCCGTGAACTGCATGGCCCCGACGCGGAGGCTCCTACGTTACCTCATTTAGAAAAGGGAGTGCTAAGTGAGTTGGAAATGGTCGAGCAGGGTTGACCGAATGCGACCGAAGAAGAAGTCCCGTCAAAATCACGTCAATATTGGACTAGAAGAAGAAATCAAGAAAAGCTTCAAGATGTCCCACTTGACAAGAACAGCAGTGGAAGTGTAATGTAAGATTTCTTGGGCGGGTAGCTCAGTGGGAGAGCACTGCCTTCACACGGCAGGGGTCCGCGGTTCAAGCCCGCGTCCGCCCACCATTACGATATTAAGCAGTTAGGTCATGTTGCCGCATGGCCTTTTTCTTTGGTCGGCTCCCCATTGGTCACAAATTGGTCACACGCACGGGGAACGAAGATGTGTGTCTCGCCATGATCGAACGTGAGTTCGTCGATGGATTCGAGAAGTTCGTCGCCCTCGATCCATCGCCCGTACCTTCTGTTGACCGTCGATGCCGCAGTCCAATGGCCCAGAAGAGATTCCGCTATGTATTCATCAATCTTCGACCTGCGGGCATTCCTCCGCCAGGTATGACGAAGATCTGTCAATCTCGGACGTGGATGCAGGCCCATCAAATCCATTATTGACCGCCAAGGGTTTTTCAAACTGTCCTCAGAGGGGGGGCGAGTTCCTTTCCCATCTGAATCTCGAATCAGGACCAATCGATCCTCACCGGCAGGACAGTCCGATACCAGTCGTTCAAGTATGGGTAAAAGATCCAAGTGAATAGGGACCTTCTTGCGATCCTTCTCTTTGACGTGTTGTGGACCAAAATGGATCAGCCTCTCTTCCAGGGCCACCTGTCCCTTCTTCAAATTCAGAGCCTCCCCAACCCTCAGCCCCGCATAAAACTGGAGTTGGGCTATGGCGCGCAGCCATGGTACGCCAAACCTCGTCACTCCCGAACAGCCTGGAACCGGAGCACTGCAGCACTCTTCGAATATCCGAAAGTCCTTCGACGATATGTAAACCACCCTCTCTCCCAATTTCTCCGAAGAAGATTCGACAAGACTGACCGGATTCGAGCTAATGCCCGTCATACGCGTCTGTTCGATCATCACCCGGAAGAATTTCGAGATTGACGATAGCTCCCGGTTCACCGTCGCCTCAGTTACTTCTTTGAACCGATGGTCACAGTAGGCCCTGATTTCTGGCACCCACAAATCCTTGATCCTTTTCTCTGGACCAAAGAAATTGATGAAGTGAGTCACAGCATACGTGTGCCGCTCAACGGGATGATTGCGAACTCTCTTCCCAGTGACCGGATCGACTGTGGGCTTGATACCTCTGACAGTCGGATAATTGAGAAACAGCTTCGCTGCATCCAAGAGAGTGAGGTCTTGGGGCCTCGTCAACGTTGGATTCAACTCCCTCGGCAAAGAGTGCCCTGATTTCTCGAAGACTTGCCGTGCGATAACCTCTCCGGCATTGCTCAGCAGCGAAAAATCCTCCAGATCGAAAGCCTCTTGAATTTCTAGTTGAATCCGTCGAGCTTGGACTTTGGATGCCACAGGTATGGTGATCCTCACTTGTTTTGATCCGAAAGGCCGGAGCCGCCAACTCCAACCTCCTGTGTTTCCGCGTTTTTCTAATCCTCCAGGCATAGTCGTCTAACCTCCTCCGTCGTAAGTTTTCGACTATCACCCGAACCCGATTCCTGTCCTCGACCTTTGCAGCTACGTGCATCCCTCCTTTCTTCATCGGTCTTGCGCTTGCTTGTTTGTTGTAACGAATCAGAGGAGGTTCGGTCAAGCGAGTTCCGGCCGACTTTAGTCCAGAATTCTTCAAAGTCCTCTGGCCGGAAGCGTCTGGAGTTTCCGGTTTTGTGGAATGGCAGCACCTTTTCATTACAGTAGGCGTGTACCTGTTTGGTACTGCAACCTAGTATGAGAGCGGCTTCATTCACACCGACGCTCGGTACGGGGAAGCCCGTGATAGTGGCATTTTTCTGTTCACAAATCTTCGTTTGTGCCAAGCCAAGCGTATCTTCCGTCGATGGAGGGTCAGGGGCCGGCGGCTCCTTCTCGGGCTGCGCGGCCAGTAGATCCCAGTCTTTGGGCCTTTGCGATTGTTTCTCGCTGGCGGACGGTTGATGTACCGGCTTGCCCAGCGGACGAAGTCGTAATTGCCCTTTTCGGTAATCCTTCAGTCTCTTGGCGGCCAGATTGCAGTACTCAGCCTCAAGCTCGCACATGAACGCCTTGCGGCCAAGCGAGACGGCCGCTATCATTGTGGAGCCGACACCCGCGAATGGATCAAGAACCCAGTCCCCCTCATCGGTGAATGCGAGTACGCATCGCTGAGCCAGTTCCACTGGAAACTGGCAAGGATGAGATGTCTTCTCAGGGTGATTAGACTTCACGTTTGGCACATTCCACACTAGCCGCTTCCATTCTTCCTGGATCAAGTTTTCTTCTGACCAGAAATCTGAAGGATTCTTCCCGTGTGGGTTGCCGCTGAGCTGTCCTTTCCTGGGACCTTTGTAATGCTTCTTACCAGGGTATTTGGAAGGAACTCGGATGTCGTCCAAATTGAAGACGTAATCATGGGTCTTGGTGAACCACAGTATCGTCTCGTATCTGCCCGAGAACTTCTTTTTGGCGTGTAAACCATGCTCATAGTGCCAAATGATTCGTCCCCGGAGGACAAATCCAATCTCTTTTAAAATGGGATAGTAAATCGTGTCGAGAGGAAAAACCTCACAATCCTTTACATGATTGCCTACCTGCCAACAGAGACTGCCGCGAGGACCCAGTACCCGCCAGATTTGTGCAAGCGCCGGACCCATGGTCTCCAGGTAGTCGTCCAAGCTGCCAACTTGTTCTTTCTGCTTTCCGTACTGCTTGCCAATGCCGTACGGTGGAGAAGTAAAGACCAACTGAACGGCCTTGGAACGTATTTTTTCCATCTCTTCCGTGCAATCCCCACAGAGGATATGGACATCATGGCCCAAACGGGCGTTGGTTTGAGAAGTCTCGGGCTTCATAGCAGTCTCCCTGATTGAGAGGGATTTGTTCGGACTCGGCCTTTGATCATCGAGTGTATGGCGCATAAGCAGCAACCAGGAACACTGCCCGACTATTTGCTGTCCGAGGGCCTTACGACGCTTGCTTGTCCAGAACCAATCCCAGCCTGCGTTTCGTCTCGTTGACGGCATACTTATCGATGTCACTACCGATGAAGCGCCGATCAAGGGAATGTGCCGTCAAAGCGTTGGTTCCGGAACCAATGAAAGAGTCCAACGCCAGTTGCCTTCGTAAGTAAACTTGTCTATTAGGTACTGAGACTCGTTGACCCCTTGCTGGAATTCGTGGGATCCCTTGTTCATTCCGTCTCCATCGACGCCAGCTTTGGGCCAATGGTCTTGGATTGGTACGTATGTTCCCTTGGAAACGAAGCGAATGGGCTTCCAGTATGATTTCATCCAAACCAGACCCAACCATCCCTCAAAGGATGAGAAAAAATTAGTCATTGCGAATGGCTTCGAGACCCTCTAGAAGAGCTGGCGATAACCACAGGCATTCGGTCCTTGATGTCTTCTTCCCGGATTTCGAGGGAGCCGCTGGTTGGCTCTTAACTTCATATTCCTTTCTGGTCCAGCCCGCATTTTCAAGCTGCTCGTACAATTCGTTGCGATATCCTGAAAGGAGGGCCGTTCCCTTTAGTTCAAGTAGTACTCTCACCAGGTCTTCATGATCTGAATCGCTTGCTTCGCGGCGATAACTCCCGCCTCGTCGAGTTTCTGCCATGTACGGGGGATCCAGGTAAAAGAAAGTGTCCGGAGTGTCATAACGGCCAATTAGCTTTCTGAAGTCTTGATGCTCAATCTGGACTACCTGCAATCGTTTATGGACCTTTTCCAGCAAGCCACCAATCCTGAGCCACCGTTTGACAGCCCCTGCCATTCCACCCTGACTTTCGCCAATGGTACAGCTCCATCCAGCTCCAAAGATTCCACCCCGCGCCTGTCTAATTGAAACAAAGAAGGCTCTGGCTCGTTCTACGTCATCGTCGATTGATTCAAGATTCTTTCTGCAATCATCGTAATCCTCACGACTGTAGAGGGTCAACTCGACTTGTCGAATGAACTCCGGAAACTTTGATTTATCGCGAAGAACCCGAAAAAAGTTCACAAGCTCAGAATCCAGATCGTTGTAGACTTCGACGGGAGCAGGCTCTTTTGCGAACAGCAGGGCCGCGCTTCCCCCAAAAGGTTCACAGTAGATTCGATGGGGCGGTACAACAGGAAGTAACTTGTTGAGCTGATTGTTTTTTCCGCCGAACCATTTCAGCGGCGAACGCAACTTGCCCTTTCCGTCTTGTGTCTCAGGAGGTACAAAGTCCCTATCTCCAATCCAATGGCCATCCTCAACCCTCCAAACGGTGTCCTCCGCGCCTTCAAAGAAAATGATGTCTCCATCTTGGGTAAGGTATAAATCACCGTTTCCCTTAACATAGTCTCCTGCCTGAACAAAGATTATACCGGCAGTATCATCCAATTCCACGAGCACGACACCACCGAACGTGAAAACCTGTCTGCTCTCGACGATTTCTGATTCTTCTTTTTCCTGCATTGGACTATCCTTCCTAACTTGTGGCTCATCGATTGCCCCTTGTAGCGTGTTGTCCCCGCCCGAACCCCGGAACTCCTGACCGAGGCTCCGAGATTCGGGCCGGAACAGTAAGGGCTTTTACATCATCGGGTGAGGGAACGACTACCTCCGATGGAGGAGCCGTCCCCTCCCGATTCTCTGCGTCCGAATCTTCGCTCTAATGCCGTCGGTTTTACTCAAGGGCATCGCTCACAACCTGATCCCTCGTGATCATCCAGTAGCTGTCGGAATAACTGGCTCGGCATCTTAAGAAATGCCATCCTTGCTCCCCATCGTCCCAGTAATCAAACTCCGATGGTCGTTGCTCAGTCATCGCGGCAGTACCTTCCAACTCTTGTCTTATGGCGGGAACCATGGAGGCTGGAACAGCGATGCAGACTGACCCATCCTTCTCGCTGTAGCAGCCGGCCGGAAAGCACGATTCTCCCAAGAGATTCCTTACCGGAGTAAAAACTTCCTCATCAAAATACGTGAGGTACACACTCTTCCCGAGTGCGTGGTCCCTATCAGCCTGACGCCTCGCCTCCTCAAACTCCTCAAGCCATTCTTCGGTTGGCTTCAGTATGAGTACGGTGAGGTCTCTATCCCTGAAGAAGAATGTTGTGTAATCACCGGTAAGCTGGAACTGCTCCATCTCCGGCATTTTCTGAGTCTTCTCCTGCAAGTTACTTTTCATTGGTTGTCTCCTTGTACTGGAAGTCCGACGTCGCCGTCGGTCACCAACATTATTTTCTAGACTTAGAATTCTTAATTTCCTGAGCGCTACCCCTCCATATAAAAAAGGGTAGCGCTTCCCGGGCAATACAGCGCCAGGCGGGGCCGTGACCCCGCTTTGTCAGTAATTTCAACGAACCTTTCGGCGCAGGAATTCCACCAAACTGGTAGTCAAGAAAGTGTCGTGTTCGTCTGGTGAATATACCCAGTCATCGTATGCTCCAGCGGGCACGTGAGGTGGAAATTCACCATTAATGCGATGATAGAATTCGGCACAAAATCTATCAAACTGGCCATCACCAAACTCCAGAGGTAGCAATTCCAAAAGATTCGGATGATGCTCTTTCTGCCAGTCTGATGCGGTGACCATCTGAGGGGCAAGCTTCTTAGGCATCGTCTTTTTCTCCTTTCTCACCTGGCTCAATAAGGCTGGAAAACCAATCCAGAAGAATCGAGACGATCTTCCTTGTGTTAGAATCGGGTTCCAGTCGTTTAATCTCGGCCATAAGCTTACTGATCTCATCGTCATAGTGTTCCAAGGGGACTGCCTGTAGTCCCTCGGGCTGTCTCTTCCATTGCCAGTTAACAGGATCCTGTTGCCTGTCTTTGAGTGTCGCCTCCTGGGCGTTCGCATCCTCTTGGACTGGCAGCTTCGTAATACTGCCGGTGATTTCTTCGGTTTTCATATTTGTCCTCCTGCGTAAGCGGTACTTCCTAAATAGGAAGGCGTGACCACGACATTGGCGAAAGTGCCGGTATCGAATGACCAGATGCTTGTCGGGCTCCGAGTTCGTCTTGGAAGGGATGCATTCCTTCGATGCGAAAACAAGGGAATGCTTGATCGAAAAGAAATGGTTGTGGGGTGGCCAAGCCGAAAAGGAGTACTCGGCTCGTTCAGGATTTGCTCTCCCGCGGAGTTGACACGCCGCCAGGGTTGCAGTACGATGAGAATCAAGGGGAACAATTAATATTCTCCTTCCGATCACGCCTCACGGTGTGATGGCTTGCTTGAACCCCGCGGGTGTCGCCAAACTCGTCGCGGGGTTCGCTCGTTATAGAGTTGTCTGAATCAAGCCTCGGAGGCCAGATCCTCTCTGAGGAACCGCTCGAATGCCTGATCCAGTGTTTCGTCGGTTTCGGCAAGCTGCTGTTTCTTCTTCCACAATTCGAGTACATCGGCGTCAATAGATAACAGCACAGCCTCTTTCTTCTTGCCGGTTCTCTCACATCTCCATTGCAGGATTGATCCCAACTCAGCCAGCCGTCCTGCGATGGCCAAGACCTCTTTCGCCCCCTCCTGGATCGCTGATGGAATCTCCTGGTCTCGGCCAGGAATGTCGTATCCATGGTCCTTCTGGAGATAGGCCCATAGGTTTTTGCTAGTCCATTCTCTTCCAGTGGGGGTTAGCACGCCCATGGCGTTTAGTTTTCCTACGACTTGGACCAGGAAATCTCGCTCTCCCTTGTGGGCTAAGACGAGTTCGTGAACGATTGACGAAAGCTCACGTTGCTGCTCCTGCTCACGGATGAGCTTGTCTTCTTTCCGGGCTTTGCGTCGCATCTCCCTTAAAGACGCCATGATTCCTCCTCATAATGGCATCATGGCAGATCTATAGACGCCTCTCCAGCAAAATCGGCATCTATAGATCCGCCAATTAGATATTGGAGCATATTGGTTAATATCCAATTATATTTCAGAAACTTGGCTGTGTCTCGCTGGTGACGAGAGGACGTCTTCGGCAGGCCGGAAGAAGCGAATTGGCTGTGCGAAATCCAATGGGCGATCAATCTGGGCGGCGTGCCCCCACGTCCTTTATCGTGAGAAACAGACCCTCATCAATCGTCATACCTCACGGAAGTTGCAGGTGCAGATCCCGATCCGTCACCCTGATAGATGATCGAATCCCCTTGGCAAACGCGATGGCCCTTCCTTTTTTTTCGTGACCAACCCGGCCCGACCGCGTATACTCTCGTCCAGTTTTGTTGGATTTCGTATGTATCCGACCACCGACAATCGAAGAGATAAGCAATGACCACTCAGGAACCTTGGGTCGGGGCCGCGGACGTCGCGACCCACCTTGGCGTCAACAAGGACTCCGTCTATAGATGGATCGACAAGAAAGGGCTTGCCCGCCCATCGTGTGGGGCGGCTTTTTCGGTTCAAACTGTCCGAAATCGATGGCTGGGTTCGTAGAGGCGGATCGGGTGACTCAAGCGAGCCCAGTTCCTTGACGAATACGACTGATGAGTGACTCAAGCGGGCAACGGCAATCTCTGTGAGAGAAGAGCCAATGGTTGTGATAAGGGCGGGGCTATCTCTACCGGAACAGGTCAGCATCATGAAATAGAAGGTTTCAATGGCCATCAAGAAATCCGAACTTTACAGCTCCCTCTGGAAGAGCTGCGACGAACTGCGGGGAGGCATGGACGCCTCACAGTACAAGGACTATGTGCTCGTCCTGCTCTTCGTCAAATACGTCTCCGACAGATACGCAGATCAACCCGATGCGCTGATTGAAGTTCCCAAAGACGGCGGCTTTGAGGACATGGTGGCTTTGAAGGGTGACAAGGAAATAGGGGACAAGATCAATAAGATCATCGCCAAGCTGGCCGAAGCGAACGACCTCAAGGGCGTGATCGATGTAGCCGATTTCAATGACGCGGACAAGTTGGGTAGGGGCAAGGAGATGCAGGATCGGCTCTCCAACCTGGTCGCTATTTTCGAGAATCCCGATCTCGATTTCCGAAACAACCGCGCCGAGGGTGACGATATTCTGGGGGACGCTTACGAATACCTCATGCGCCACTTCGCCACTGAATCCGGCAAGAGCAAGGGGCAGTTCTACACTCCGGCGGAAGTCTCCCGCATCATGGCCAAGGTCATCGGTATTTCGGTGGCAAAGAGCCAGGAGCAGTCAATTTACGATCCGACTTGCGGTTCCGGGTCGCTGTTGCTCAAGGCCGCAGATGAGACGGAAAGAGGTGTCAGCGTCTATGGGCAGGAGATGGATAACTCGACAGCCTCTTTGGCAAAAATGAACATGATCCTGCACGACAACGACACCGCGGACATCCGGAAAGACAACACCCTTTCCAGCCCTCAATTCAAGCAGGCGAACGGCGATCTCAAGACCTTCGACTTTGCTGTAGCCAATCCCCCCTTTTCCAGTAAAGCTTGGAGCAATGGTTTCGATCCGGCTAACGACGAATACGACCGTTTCACCTATGGCATCCCGCCGGCCAAGAACGGGGACTACGCTTTCCTGCTTCACCTGATCAAGTCGCTCAAGAGCAAGGGCAAGGGCGCTATCATTCTCCCCCACGGCGTGCTGTTCCGGGGCAATGTCGAGGCGGATATACGCAAAGAGATTGTCAGCCGCGGACTCATCAAAGCAATCATCGGTCTGCCTCAAAACTTGTTTTACGGCACCGGCATCCCTGCCTGCATCATAGTGCTGGACAAAGAAAACGCTGCATCCCGCAAGGGTATCTTCATGATCAACGCGGGTAAGGGCTTCATAAAGGACGGCAATAAGAACCGCCTGCGCGCACAGGACATCCACAAGATCGTGGATACCTTCAACAAGCAGCTTGAAATCGATAAATATTCCCGTTTGGTACCGCTTGCTGAGATCAGTGATCCGAAAAACGACTACAACCTCAACATCCCCCGTTACATCGACAGCACGGAAGCGGAAGACCTACAGGACATCGATGCTCATCTTAGGGGTGGTATCCCCAACAGGGACATTGAGGGTTTAGGCTCCTACTGGCAGGTGTTTCCCAGCCTCAAGGACGAGATCTTCTCCCCAGCCGACCGGCCGGGCTACAGCAACCTCGGAGTGGATGACGGCGACCTCAAGGCCACCATCCTCAACCATGCCGAATTCGTTGCCTTCAATGGCTCGGTTCGGGCGTTGTTTGAACGATGGAAGACCGAGCATGTTCCACAACTCAAGGCCATTACAACCGGCGATTCCCCGAAAGCATTAATGACAACCCTCTCGGAGCGCCTGCTGGAAATATTGAAAGCTGCACAATTGCTCGACCCTTACGACGTATACCAGCATTTCATGACCTACTGGGCGGGGACGATGCAGGACGACGTGTACATGATTGTGACTGAAGACTGGGAGGGAGCCAATAGGATCAGGCTGATCACCAAGGACAACGGTAAGAATGGAAAAGAGCAGGCCGATCTCGTGCTCGGCAAAGAGAAGTTCAAAATGGACTTGATTCCGCCTTCACTCCTCGTTGACCGTTACTTCGCCGAAGATAAGGAGGCTATCGAGCAGCTTGAAGCCGATCGAGACGCGCTCACCCGTCAACTTGAAGAACTTGGTGAAGAGCACGGCGGCGAAGACAGTCCTTTAGAAAGCGTTGTTGAGGAAAGAAAGAAGGCAAAACGGACGGATATTCTGAGTGCAATAGCCGAATTTGAGGAATTGGCGCTCACCGAATGCTTGCCGGACCATCACAAGGCGCTCTCCAAGGCGAGGAAAGAGATGCGCAGTGCGGAGGAACGGCTGCAAGCATGTGAAGCAGCACCCGACTCTCAGTCCGTGTTTTCCAGGGTACGCGGGAAGAAAGGCACAATCACCAAAGGAAACGTCGGACAGCGGCTCAAGGCATTGAAGGGAAGCGATTGCGAAGAACAAGAGATATTGACCGACTACATGACGCTTCTGGAACAGGTAACGAGCGCAAAGAAGGAGGAGAAGCGAATTCGAGAGGCAGCTCAGAAGAAACTGGCTGAAGCCGAACAGACCTATACAGAACCGCAGAGCATCCAAGATTTGGCAATTTTGCGTAAGTATCTCGGATTGTTTGACCTGGAGAAAGCAGCGTCGGACAAGATTAAGGAAGCCCAAGCCAGGATGGATGTGGCAGTTTTCAACAGATACGGCGAACTCTCGGAGGACGAAATCAGGACCTTGGTTGTGGACGACAAATGGCTGGCTTCCCTGGCCGCTGCCGTGCAGACGGAACTGGATCGTGTTTCTCAAACCCTGACCGGAAGAATCACGCAACTGGTGGAGCGCTATTTCGAGCCTTTGCCCAAGCTTGCCACTGAAGTGGAGTCACTCTCCGCTCGCGTGGATGAGCACCTGAAGAAAATGGGGTTCGAATGGAAATGAAGCCGGAATACAAGCAGACCGATGTGGGGGTGATACCAGAGGATTGGGACATCGCAACCGGTCTGGAAATGACGAAGCTAATTGGCAAAGGCTCTTCTCCAAGATGGCAGGGTTTCAGCTACACAGATTCGGGGATGTTGTTCGTTACCAGTGAGAACGTGCGCGACGGATTTCTTGACGTTACTGTTCCGAAGTACCTGCCGCTCGACTTTCATGAGAAATTGAAGCGAACTCAGTTGCGAAAAGGTGACATTCTTGTAAACCTAGTTGGTGCATCCATAGGCCGTTCGTGCCAAGTTGAACGCGACTTAGGTGAGGCCAATGTGAATCAGGCGGTTGCCGTTTTTCGTGTCAAAGAGCAGCACTGGGCTCCGTTTGTCGCATATTACTTCCAGGCTCCCACGACTATTACTCGTATTCTGGACATGCAGGTTGATGTTGCTCGCCAGAATATCTCTTTGAGTGATTTACGCGGTTTCCTATTGGCAGTTCCCCCCTTCCCCGAGCAACGTGCCATCGCCGCCGCTCTGTCCGATGTGGATGCCCTGATTGCTTCGCTGGACAAGCTCATCGCCAAGAAACGCGACATCAAACAAGCCACCATGCAGCAGCTCCTCACCGGTAAGAAACGCCTGCCGGGGTTTAGTGGGGAGTGGGCGGTGAAGGAGTTGGAGGATATTGCAGAGATCAAAATGGGGCAATCTCCGAAGTCTTCTTACTACAATACGAAAGGAAACGGAATTCCTCTGATTCAGGGAAACTCCGATGTGGAGAATAGGAAAACGGTCGCTCGAGTTTTTACATCTGTAATAACGAAAAAGTGTAATGCTGGAGACTTGATCATGTCTGTAAGGGCTCCCGTTGGCCAAGTTGCCAAGGCAGTCTTCGATGCCTGTTTGGGGCGCGGAGTTTGCGCAATAAGCTACCCAAATGACTATATGTATCACTATCTCACCAGCAAAGAGTCAACCTGGGGGGAATTGTCTAAAGGTTCCACTTTCGACTCCGTGAATTCCGCAGATTTGAAGGGACTTGAAATCCGTTTGCCCATAGACAAGAAAGAACAAACAGCCATCGCCGCCGTCCTCTCCGACATGGATGCGGAACTTGCAGCGCTGCAAGCCCGTCGTGACAAGACCCGCGACCTCAAACAGGGGGTGATGCAGGAACTCCTCACAGGAAGGATCAGACTGGTATGAGCACCGTCGGACAAAAGGAGATAAAGACCCAGGAGCGCGTGGTCAAGCTGTTCAGAGACAACCTCAGCTATGATTATCTAGGTGACTGGAAGCATCGTCTGGGCAACGGCAACATTGAAGACGAATATCTGCGTCCGTTTCTAGAGAAACAGGGCTACACTGAGATCCTCATCAACCGGGCCTTGTTTGAACTGAAAAAGGTGGCCGGAGACCAGATCAAGAGCCTGTACGATATTAACAAAGAAGTGTACGACCTTCTCCGCTACGGTGTGAGAGTCCGGGAGGATGTGGGCGAACACACACAAACCGTCTGGCTTATCGACTGGAAAAACCCGCTCAACAATCACTTCGCAATAGCCGAAGAGGTGAGCGTCCACGGCAGCGACCCCAAAGCACACGCCAAGCGCCCCGATGTGGTGCTGTATGTGAACGGGATTGCACTGGGGGTGCTGGAGCTAAAGCGTTCCACGGTATCGGTGGGCGAAGGTATCCGCCAGAACCTCGACAACCAGAAGAAGGACTTCATCCGGCACTTCTTCTCCACGATGCAACTGGTGATGGCAGGCAATGACACCGAGGGCTTGCGCCACGGAACCATTGAGACCCCGGAAAAGTACTTCCTGACCTGGAAAGAAGAGAGTGGGATCGAGAACCTCCTCGACCGGCAGCTCAGCCAGATATGCGACAAAAGCCGTTTTCTGGAGATTCTCCATGACTTCATCGTCTTCGACGCCGGAGTGAAGAAGCTTTGCCGCCCCAACCAATACTTCGGCGTGAAGGCTGCTCAAGCACATGTGGAGGAACGTGAAGGCGGCATCATCTGGCATACCCAAGGTAGCGGCAAGAGCCTGATCATGGTGTGGCTTGCCAAGTGGATACGGGAAAACAGAACCGACGCCCGTGTCCTGATTATCACGGATCGCACCGAACTGGATGAACAGATCGAGAGTGTATTCGAGGGAGTTAATGAACAAATCTACCGCACAAATAGTGGGGCCGACCTGATCCAAAAGCTCAACGCTGCCAAGCCCTGGCTCTTGTGCTCGCTGATCCACAAGTTCCGTGGCAAGGAGAAAGCACAGGAAGCCGCCTATGTCAGCACCTACATCGAGGACATTAAAAGAGCCGTGCCGCCGGACTTTGAGGCCAAGGGGAATCTGACGGTATTTGTGGATGAGTGTCACCGCACACAATCGGACAAACTGCACAAGGCTATGAAGGCAATTCTCCCCAATGCGCTCTTTATCGGCTTTACCGGCACACCGCTCTTGAAAGCCGATAAGCAGAAGAGCATCGAGGTCTTCGGCAAATACATTCACACCTACAAATTCGATGAGGCGGTGAAGGACGGGGTGGTACTGGATCTGCGCTACGAAGCGCGGGACATTGATCAGGACATCACATCACAGACTAAGATCGACCAGTGGTTCGAAGCCAAGACCAAGGGACTGAATGATGTTGCGACTACCCAGATCAAGAAGAAGTGGGGAACCATGCAGAAGGTGCTCTCCAGCCAGTCCCGGTTGGCGAAGATCGTCGCGGACATCCTGCTGGACATGGAAACCAAGGATCGGCTTCAAGGTGGTCGCGGAAACGCCATGCTTGTTTCCGGCAGCATCTATCAGGCGTGCAAATTCCATGATCTGTTTACATCCCACGGCTTCCACAAGTGCGCCATCGTCACGTCATACAATCCTTCGATTTCCGACATCAAAGGAGAAGAGACGGGAGATGGCCCGACCGAGAGGCTGGATCAGTACGAAACCTACAAGAAGATGCTGGCAGTTTGGTTCAACGAAGACCCGAACGAAGCTGTGAAGAAGGCTGAGGTCTTTGAGAAAGCCGTAAAGAAGAAATTTGTCGAAGAGCCCGGGCAGATGAAGCTCTTGATCGTGGTGGACAAGCTGCTTACAGGCTTTGACGCCCCCCCTGCGACCTATCTCTACATCGACAAACACATGCAGGATCATGGGCTGTTTCAGGCCATTTGCCGGGTGAATCGCCTGGACGGCGACGACAAGGAATACGGTTACATTATCGACTACAAGGATCTATTCAAGAGTCTGGAGGGGGCAGTCTCCGACTACACCTCCGGTGCACTGGACGGGTACGACAAGGAGGATGTCGCGGGGCTGTTGAGCGACCGGCTGGAAAAGTCCAAGGAAAGATTGGAAGAGGCGTTTGAGGCCATCAGGGCTCTATGTGAGCCTGTTGAGCCGCCCGGAGACACACCGGCCCAGCTACGTTTCTTCTGTGCCAAGGACACTGCGGACAAGGACCAGTTGAAGGAGAATGAGCCCAAGCGGTTGAAGCTCTACAAGCTCACAGGGTCGCTCATCCGCGCTTATGCCGACTTGGCCAACGAGTTTGAGACCGCCGGTTACACACAGGAGGAGATCGAGGCGATCAAGCAGGAAGTTGATCACTACGAGAAGGTTCGCACGGAGGTGAAGATGGCCAGCGGGGACTACATCGATCTCAAGATGTACGAGCCTGCCATGCGCCACCTCATCGATACCTATATCCGTGCTGAGGAGAGTGAGAAAATCTCCGCTTTCGATGATATGAGCCTGATCCAGTTGATTGTGGAACGGGGCGCGGATGCGGTTAATGAGCTCCCCAAAGGTATCCTGAACAACAAGGAGGCGGTGGCCGAGACTATCGAGAACAACCTGCGTACTGTGATCATCGACGAGCAGCCGATCAATCCCAAATACTACGAGAAAATGTCAAAGCTGCTGGATGCCCTGATCAGGGAACGAAGAGAAGAAGCCCTCAAGTACGAGGAGTACCTCGCCAAGATCGTGGCCCTCACCAAGAAAGTGCAAGACCCGACAACCGGGACGGACTACCCAAAATCTCTGAACACACCGCCCAAAAGAGCGCTATTCGACAACCTGGACAAGGATGAGACGCTTGCAGTCGCGCTGGATGCCGAAATTCGCCATACCAAAAAGGACGATTGGCGCGGCAACAAGTTAAAGGAGAAGGAAGTCCGCATAGCCATCCGCAAGCATGTGACAGATGAGGCGTTGGGCGACCGAATCTTCGAGTTGGTGAAAAATCAGCGTGAATACTGAAATGCATAAAATCAGAGTCGGCGGGCTGGCGGTAGATCTAGTCCGTAAGAAAATCAAAAATCTCCACCTGGCGGTCTATCCGCCCAATGGAAGGGTGCGCGTCTCTGCCCCCGTGGGGATGAGTGATGAAGCTGTTCGGCTGGCGATCATCTCACGGCTGGCGTGGATCAAGCGACACAAAGCGAAGTTTGACGGGCAGGAAAGGCAGTCCGAGCGTGAGTTCGTCACCGGTGAAAGCCACTATTTCCAAGGCCGTCGCTATCGTCTCAATGTCGTTTATCAAAAAGGCCGTGCTCGTGTTGAGATTCGGAACAAGAGCACCATTGACCTCTTTGTACGAGAAGGGAGCGACGCCGCAAAAAGGAAGAAAGTGTTCATAGCGTGGTATCGCCAACAGATCAAGGAGATGATTCCACCGCTTATCCGGAAATGGGAAGACATCACCGGCATAGAAGTCGCGGAGTGGGGCGTGAAGCAAATGAAGACCAAATGGGGTTCCTGCAACCCCAAGGCCCGCCGCATCTGGATGAACCTGGAACTGATCAAGAAGCCTGTTCAGTGCCTGGAGTACATCATAGTCCACGAGATGACCCATATACTCGAACGACGCCACAATGACCGGTTCGCCTTCTTGATGGACGGCTTTATGCCACAGTGGCGGCTGCACAAGGAAGATCTGAATGGTTCGCCTTTGAGGCACGAGCGGTGGGATTATTGAAGACGTGGTTGTCTGGATTGTTCTGCTCGGCTAGTGGACGACAGCGTACGGCACGGGCTGGCTCCCCTGGAAAGCAAGCGAGGCTTCCTGGACGTGCCGGGAGACATCCTGGATGGACCCGGTAGAGCGAAGCCTCAGCTCAGACCAGATGACAACGGCAACGAAGTCCTTATCATCATGATCGTTATAATGGGAGGAAAAGGCAATGGTTCAAACGAAAGCGGTAAGCCATGAGGAGATAAGAGATTCTGTAATTCCCCAGCTAGAGATTCCTCTTTCGCAACATTTGGTGGGTATCGCTCACGCCGATACGAGAATAGGATCGGGCACTCTGATCAAGTCATCAGAAAGGTACGGGATTTTGACTGCTCATCACGTAATTCACAAACCAAAGCCTGCACTGTTTAAGAACGGCCAAGCCCAGGAGTCACTCGTGCTCGTGATTCAGGAAAGAATGCATCGATTTGAGTTACAACCGCTGGAATGGACTTGCCATGACATAGGCGTTCCACCAAAAGAAGGACACGGACCTGACGTCTGCTTTGTTGAGATATTTTCTTGCGACAAACTCGACACTTTGAAAGCTAGGAAATCATTCTTCAGTCTCGATCATGAACCGGAGAAACGGTTGGGTTTTTGCCAAGATGACTCCAGCGGTTTCTTCGCCGTGGCCTGCTTTATCCATGAGCACACAAAGACAGAAGAGCGTCCCAATGGTCGTGAAGACACGACAATAAAGCCCTGGATCTATTCGGCTGGTTTGCAGAAGGACTTTGCTATGGACGGTGGATTTGATTACGGAGACCGTAACAGTTCACCGGGAGCCCCCCCGGTTTTGAAAGAATATGGTGATTGTCCGAAATCGGTGTATTTTTAGTCGCGCGATATCGCGACGGTTTTTTGAAGGGGTCTTGACAGGCGGTGAAATTCTGATATGCGGCGTTCCCATGACACGGGAAGAAGCCATCGCGATTGCTCACAGTCCCCCCGAGATCATTGTTGAGGTTTTGTTGAAGCTCAGTGCCAGAATAGAGGAGTTGGAACGCAAGGTAGCTGCGCTGACCAAGGATTCGAGCAATTCCTCCCAGCCTCCTTCTTCCGATGGTCCCGCCACCAAGCCAAAGCCGAGGCGGCCCAAGAGATCGAGAAAACGTAAGCCGGGAGGACAGCCGGGTCACAAGGGACACAACCGGGAGTTGATACCGATCGAACAGGCCGACGTGGTAGAGGATATTCTTCCTGAATCGTGAGAGATGCCATAGCCCGCTTCAACCGGACAAAGACGACAGTGAGTTGCTGGGCAAGTATCTCCGTTACCAAGTCATCGACATTCCCCAGATCAAAACTCATGTTACCGAATACCACCTTCGCTCTGTCAGATGTGGATGCGGTCAGACGACCTGGGCCGAGGTTCCATCCCATGCGCGATCCAGCTTCGGCGCGAGGCTCACAGCCTTGTTGGTGTATCTCACCGCTTGCCACAGAGTCACCCGCCGCGGCTGGCAGGAAATCGCCCGCACGCTGTTCGGTATTGAGATGAGTCTGGGATCTGT
The DNA here is from genome assembly GCA_964527475.1 of uncultured Syntrophaceae bacterium. Classification (GTDB taxonomy): domain Bacteria; phylum Desulfobacterota; class Desulfomonilia; order Desulfomonilales; family Desulfomonilaceae; genus CAZGNL01. Next base: position 38,421 of record CAZGNL010000006.1, on the reverse strand, counting down.
ATGCAAGCTTCATCAAGAAGTCTCCCAATCTTTGGAGCCATCACACGAGCAAGCGAGAGACGCCCTGTCTGCTGAGGCCGTCCTCAACGTGGATGAGACCGGATGGTGGAGCATGGGCAAGCGCATGTGGCTGTGGATATTCGTAGCATCACGCATGGCTTTCTTCACCATCTCCGGATCTCGGGGATCGAAGGTTCTCAAACAGATCATTGGCGCCGTCTTTTCAGGCATTCTGTGTTCCGACAGGTTCAGTGCGTACAACGCCTGCCACAAAGGGATCAGGCAAGTCTGTTGGGCTCACATCATACGAGATCTCAGGGGAGTCAGGCATGCCTGCAGGAGTCCTGATGCAGTGAGATTCTCAAAGTGGATGCTCAAAGAGATCGGCCGCATTTTCGGGGTCTGGCACGCCTTCAGGGACGAGCAGTTGGACAGGCGGACCCTTGTCCGGAAATCGGTTCCTATCCGGGCGCGGATGAATAAGTGTCTGCAAATCTATGAACACAGCGCCGACCACGAAGTGCGAACCACGGCCAAAGGACTGCTGAAATTCTGGGAACACCTCTTCACGTTCCTGGAATATGAAGACGTTGAGCCGACCAACAACTCGGCTGAACGAGGCATCCGTCCAGCAGTCCAGTGGAGAAAGATCTGCTTCGGAAACCGATCTGAAAGGAGTGAACTGCTCACAGCACGACTGCTCACCGCCACCAGGAGTTGTATCCTCCAGCAACGAAATCCCTTCGAGTTCCTCGTAGACTCAATCGATGCCCGTCGAAAAGGATTGCCATTCCCTTCACTCCTAACGCCTTCCCGGTGAACTGTTACCCAAATTCTTAATCGGACAGTAGCTTCTAAGCTCTGGATTGGTGTATAATACCCGGACTGAAGCCTTTAAGTGGCAAATACGGGCGACTTTTTTGACGGTGTTTCTCTAACGAACTGTAGAGGGAGCGTACTGTGTATCGTTACTGCTTTAACTCGACAACGCTGCGCGACATGGACCTTTTCTCGGCATTGGGCGAGATTAAAGCGCACGGGTATGACGCGGTGGAACTGTCGCTGAATGACACTCATGTTCATCCGTTGAAGACTCCGGCGGCCCGTGTGCGGGAAGTGCGTGATTTCTGCACCGGAGAAGACATTGCCATTGCTTGCGTAGCGGCGGGGGGCGACACCCTGCTTAGCGACATTCGCTATGAGCCGTCACTCATTTGCGCCGATGCAGACGGTCGCGCACGCCGGGTGGATCTTTTGCGCCGCGCCATCGATATCGCGCTAACGCTTGACGCTCCGGTTGTGAATTTCAACAGCGGCCTGCTGAACGCTAATGTTGACCGTTCTCAGGCCCGTCACCATTTGTTGGCCGGAGTCGAGGCGCTCTTGAACCATGCAGACGGGGTGATCCTGGTGATCGAACCTGAGCCGGACTTCTTCATAGGCTCCACCGTGACGGCGATGGAACTGATCTCTGAGATCGATAACCCTCGTTTGCGGCTTAACCTGGACATCGGCCATGTGTTTTGCAGCGAGCCCGACCCATACAACGCCATCGAGGCCGCGCTGCGGTTCGCGCGGCACATCCATATCGAGGACATCAAGAACCGGATTCACCACCACGAAATACCCGGGGAAGGGGATATCGACTTTTCGCGCATTCTCGCTCTTTTGACGGACGCTGGATACCAGCATTTCGTCAGCGTCGAACTGCACCACCATAACGATCGTTGGCGCCGCGCTTTAGCAGAAAGTCTGGCCTATCTTCGGGCCATCGACGCCGCTGCTTTCCCCGCCAGGTAGAAGAGGGGCTTGCGCGCCGACGCGAAAGTCGCCGGGTGGCTCGGTCCGATTCGGGTCCGTGGGTTCCAATGCCGGTCGGAGCATAAGATGACTAGATCGGACCACGGACGGCTGCGTGGAGCGCGACGCCGAAAGCCAAGCACTTCAATACGACATAAGCGGAGATCGGAATCAGGTCCTGGTCGGGCTCCGAGTGAATAGTGCCCAATAAGACGGCAGAGTTCATCGATCGCCTGGTATAAACCCCGTTTGTCTTTTGACACGTAGCGTTTTATAGTGATCAAATCATGGCTCTTCGCTGTTGTGTGTGGGTAAATGCGTTCAGTATGCCATTGAGTAGGAGGTGGTTTTCTGGTATGTGGGTTCGCCCAGGAGGGACGACCGATGCAGGATACCGATCTTTTTCAAATGGCCCTTGGCTTGTTTCCGCCGTGGCTGGTGGAGCATTGTAGATTTGATCCGGAACAGAAGCAGCTCGACATCTATATTGATTTTTCCAGAGGTGGTGAGTTCTCTAGTCCTGAATGCGGACTTCCGGGGTGCAAGGCATATGACACTCGCGATAAGATCTGGAGACAACTGAACTTTTTCGAGCATGTGACGTACCTTCATGTTCGGACTCCGCGGGTGGAATGTCCTGATTGCGGGATCAAGTTGGTTCCTGTTCCGTGGGCCAGGGAAGGCAGTGGGTTTACGCTTCTGTTTGAAGCCTTCATCATGGCCATGGCCAAAGAGATGCCGGTAAATGCCATAGCACGACTCGTAGGGGAACACGACACCCGTATCTGGCGAGTCCTCCACCACTACGTAGAAGAAGCCCGGAGGGAACAGGACTACTCTCTTGTCTGCAAGGTCGGAATGGACGAGACTTCCAGCAAACGGGGACATAACTACATCACGCTCTTCGTGGACATGGACAGGTCCAAAGTCCTGTTCGCTGCTCCAGGAAAGGACGCAGCGACGGTGACGGCGTTCAAGGACGACCTACAGGCTCACGGAGACGACGCCGAGAACATTAAACAGGATTGTTGCGATATGTCTGCAGCCTATATCCGCGGCATTGAGGATACGTTCGAGAATGCTGCGATAACCTTTGACAGATTCCACATCCTCAAGGTCATCAACGAAGCTCTTGATGAAGTCCGACGCATGGAGCAGAAGACACGACCGGAACTCAAGAAGAGCCGTTTCGTTTGGCTGAAGAACCCTCAGAACTTGACGGTGAAGCAGCGAGGCATCATCGAAGATCTGAACGTACCGAAGCTGAATCTCAAGACTGCCAAGGCCTATCAGATCAAGCTCACCTTTCAGGAGTTGTATGAACACCCCAGAGATCTAGCGGAAGCGTTCCTGAAGCGGTGGTACTTCTGGGCTACGCACAGTCGTCTCCAACCAATGATCGCTGCTGCCCAGACCATAAAGCGTCACTGGACCGGGGTCCTTGCTTGGTTCAAGTCGGGCATCACCAACGGGGTGCTCGAAGGTATCAACAGCCTGATTCAGGCCGCCAAGGCAAAGGCGAGAGGCTACAGGTCTACCAGAAACCTGATCACTATCGTTTACCTCATCGCCGGAAAGCTCGACCTTTCCGTTACCCACACACATTAGCGAGGAACCCAAATCATGAACAAAAAGGAAAGCCCATCCAAGAAACTGAAGAATGGGACCGAGCCTTCCGGGATCCGCGTCATCGCGCGCGCCGTTGATATTCTCGAAGCACTCGCTCAGCATGCCAACGGCCTGACCCTGCGCGAGATTGCCAGTAAGGTCGACCTTCCGCGCTCGACGGTACAGCGCATCGTCAAAGCGCTATGGGACGCCAATCTTGTGATCGCTGCGTCGCGAACCAGCGGCGTTCGCCTAGGGCCGGCCCTGTTCGCGTTGGCGGAGTCCGCCGGCCGCTTCGATATTGCTGAATTCACCCACCCTTTGATCGTGCACATCAACAAGGAAGTCGGGGAAACGGTGGATGTCTCCATTTTGGGAAACAACAAAGTGGTGATCGTAGACCGCGTGTCGGGCGTCCACACTTTGACGGCCGTCTCGGCGGTGGGAGGCACGATGCCGCTGCATGCTTCGGCGTCGGGCAAGGCGATCCTCGCCATGCTGCCTGAGGACAAGCTGGAGAAACTCCGCAGGAAGTGCCGGTTGACGCCCGATACAAAAAACACGATAACGAACTGGGACAAGCTGGAAGAGGAACTTACCAAAATCCGCATGGAAGGCGTTGCCTACGACCGCGAGGAATGTTTTTCCGGCATTTGTGCGGTGGCGCAAGTCGTCTATAGCCCAACGGGAGAATTCGGCTCCATCGCCATACCCGTTCCCAGCGACCGCTTCTCGGCGCTGGAACATAAACTTGTCGCCGTTCTTAAGGCGGAGTGCGCGCCTTTTCGGAAAGGATTTTGAACCTTACAATCTTTCGCATTGCAAGCCGCTTGCGAATCCGCTAAGAATCAGCCCAGCGCTTGCTGTCTTTCTCAAACCTTGTCTGGAGGCCGGTTCAAGCGCCAGCCCCCTGTCTCTCGACTTAAATTCCGCATTCTCCATTCTTCTTGGGCTTGCACTGGTCATGCTCCCTCATGAACTCTTAAACCATAAATAGGGGCCTCTGAGTTCTTCGCGATTACAGTGCCTTCTCTATCGGGCTATGAAAACCGGCGTTATTCAACGGGCTGTCAGTGTTCTGCGAGGGTTCGCAATTCTTCCTCCAGCTCCTATAATTTTCGGTTCATCGCGTAAGTGCGGACCTCACATTCTGTCTTGTCACCCCACGAGTTGGTACTTGGTAGTGTGAAGAGCGTAGATACGGAGGATGAAGAAGGCTTTGTCCCTGAACCCGTATGCCTGACGCTGTAGTGTCTTGATTTTGTTGTTGGTTCCCTCCAGTGGACCGGTGGAGATACGGTGGTCATAGTATGCCAGGATTCCACGGGTGTGAGTCCGTAGGGTCTTGGCGAACTCCTTGAGGATTTTGATACCTGAAGCCCGGGCACGTGCGATCCAGTCTTCGAGGTGGGCCTGTGCAGCGGCTTTACTTGGGAGAGACCAGAGGAGGCGGAGATCTTCCTTCAGGTAGTATGCCGTGGCCAACGGCTTGTTGAGGCTCAGGGCTTCTTCGAGACGAGCCCGTTCGTTGCGGTCCTGTCGGAGGTTTTCGGGATTCTTCAAGAGCAACCAGCGAGTGCCTTTGAGGACATGCTTCTGGAGCAGATCCGCGGCTTCCCGGTAGAGCGCACGCCTCAACTCGGTGAGCTTGTCATTCATGAGCTTGATGACGTGGAAATGATCGAGGACGATGGTTGCATGAGGGAGATTGGCGGACACTGCGTTGATGTACGCCCGAGAGATGTCCATGGCAACCGCCTCGACACGAGCTCTGGACGATTTGAGCCTTTTCCAAAAAGGTTTCAGGGCATCGGCGCCTTTGCCTTCACCGACGAATACCACGGCTCCGCTGTGCAGATCGAGCACGACCGTCAGGTATCGATGGCCGTGACCAATGCTAATCTCATCGATAGCAATGCGCCGGAGCGTTTTCAGCCGTGGTCTAGAGAACTGCCTTTGCAGGTATCTCTTCTGGATCTCCTTGACCGTATGCCAACTGATTCCCAGGTGGTGCGCCACATCCTGAACGGTCATGTGTCTGCAAAGCTCCAATACGTACCGCTCGAATCCTCTCGTGTATCTCCGGTCAGGATCAACGAAGGGAACCGTCACCTGCCGGAGTGCACCACAGCTCAAACAGCGCAGTCGCTGAACGTCCCACTCGATGAGCGAGGGACGCAGGCCGATAGGCAGGGTGATCCACAGGCGCCGGACGGTTCCTTTCTTCTTCACGTTGCGACTCCCGCAACGGGAACACCGGAACGTCGTAGGATCCTGATCGATCTTGAACAGGGTACCTCCCTTTTCAAATCGCGTATGGACGTGGTGGATTCCCCGCCCCACTACCCCAAAACAGTGATACAGTACGCTTGTGGACATGACTTCCTCGCATTCTCAGATTTCTTGATAACCAAAGAACGCAGGAAATCATGTCCTCTTTTCATTTACAACCCTGGTCCGCACTTACGCGAACACCCTAATTTTCTTCCTCAAATAGGCCGCGATGCAGTTTTTACTTGACAGTGATGTCCCGTTGCATGATACTAGGTGTATCACTAGTTGATACACCTCGATACCGAAGGAGGCAGAAATGACCACGCCACGAAATGCTCTTTCTTCTGGCGCGTCCGTTGACTGCTCGGACGGACAAAAGGTTCCGATGGTGAATTTCAAAACCTATTTACAGCCGGACCCAACCTACTATTTCGGCAATCGGATCGTCGGCGAGCTCGGAATCCTTCTCAACCAACTGTCCTCGGTTGACAGGGTCTATCTCGTGACCGACCCCTTCCTTAACGGGAAGTACGGGGACGAACTCTCCAATATGTTTGCGCGACACGGTATCCGGCATCGCATTCTGGAAGTGGACGCCAACGAGGATACCAAGAACCTCGGAACTTTGGCCGGCCTTTGCCAGGAGCTGGTCGAGAATGGGATTTCCAAATGCTCGATCGTCATCGGTTTTGGCGGCGGATGCTTGACTAACATCGTCGGCCTGGCAGCGGGCATGATTTACCGCGGCGTGCGCTACGTCGAAATGCCTACGACGATGATGGCCGTGACCGACAGCTCGCTTAGCAACAAGCAAGCAGTCAACGGCGCCCTAGGCAAAAATCATTTCGGCATGTTCTACGCGCCGATCTTCCTGTTCGGTGACACGCGCTACATGTATTCCGAACCTCTCAGCGGCAAGCGTTCGGCGATTGTCGAAGGCATCAAAAACGGCTTCATTTCCAATCCCGAACTGCTGGACTATTTTGAGAAGAAGCTGGCCGAAGATATGAACGCCTATACCGAGAGGGACTTCAATGATCTTTGCTTCAAGATCATCCAGTCGAAGTTGGAGATCCTCAGACGCGACCCGTCAGAGAAATATTACGCTATGACGCTGGAATACGGCCATACCTTCGGACACGCAATCGAGTTTTTGACTCATGGCAGGATTCCCCACGGCTTCGCTGTGGCCAAAGGCATGTGCATCGCGGCTGAGTTGTCGCAGTATCTGGGTTATATTTCCGGAGACGTGGTCGACTTGCATTACGAGCTGCTGGGCCGCAAGCTGGGACTCGATTTGTCCTTGCCGCGCAATATCGGCGTTAGCGACATCATGCGGACGATGACGACCGACAACAAAAAGCTTGCATGCGGGGTGAAATACGTGCTTCTAGGCAAGGTCGGCGAATGCCTTAACCCCGACGGGGACTATCAGGTTTCGGTGGACACCGAAACCATCGAGCAGGTTCTTCACGACTATGAGGCCAAGACCGACAAAGGGCTGGGCAAAATTCCGACATTTCCCCCCAAGGAAGCCGTCCTGTCAGGCAAGCGCCTCTGCTCGCTTGATGCTTAGGAATGGCTATCCCCCTGCCGCCGCTTGCACGGGGCGCCGGCTTGCATTGCAACGTGAAAGATCATAAGATATCGGCTAGGATATGTGATTATGGCCTTAGAAATCGATCTATCGAAACAGGTAGGCAACCAAGCGCTCTTGAGCAACGGTCTTCCTTCTTTAGGAGCAGACTTATGGGAAGATCTTGCGCGCAGGGCTGTCGTGGGTGTTTTCAGGGTGACTACGCAGGGTCATTTCCTTTGGGTGAATCGGAAGATGGCGCAGATATTTGGTTATCGTTCAGAGGATGATTTCCTGTCGTCGGTGACCAACGCCGAGGATCTCTGGGTCCGCCCCGAGGACCGCCGCATCATGATGGCGGAAATGAATGTCCATGGATCGGTCAGTTCGGTCGAAGCTCAAGCTAAGCGGGCCGATGGAGGTACGATTTGGATCTGCATCAGTGCACGCACAGTAGAAGGAAGCAGCGGGTTCGTAAATGAGGGGTTCATCCAGGACATCACCGACTCAAAAAAAGCGGAAGCAGCCCTGTACGAAAGTGAAAGACGGTTCCGTACTTTAATAGAACAGGCCGGCGACGGCTTTTTCGTTCACGATTACGAAGGGCGTATTTATGATGTCAATCAGGAGGCCTGCCGAAGCCTTGGGTACCGGCGGGAAGATCTGTTGAAAATGAATATCGCCGATATCGATGTGGAAGTCTCTGAAAGCAGGCATCGCTACCGGTTTTGGGAACAGCTCACGTCGGGTGGATATATCACCTTCGAAGGAACCCAGCGGCACAAGGACGGGCGTACTTTCCCGGTTGAAGTCCGGTTGAGCCGGCTGGATTTCGCCGACCAGAACCTGCTGCTGTCCCTCACTCGTGACGTGACCGAGCGAAAGCGGGCGGAAAATAGACTCAGGGAGGCTTTTGAAGAGATCAATGAACTGAAGAACCAACTTGACCAAGAGAATACCTTTTTGCGCGAAGAAATCAAGGCCCGGTACCGACATGAGGAAATAGTCGGCGAGACCCGAGCTATCCAGAGCGTCCTTGCGATGGCGAAAAGGGTCGCCACAGGAGACACGTCCGTGCTCATTTTGGGGGAAACGGGCACGGGCAAAGAGCTTCTGGCGAGAGCTATTCACAATATGAGTCCGCGCAAGGCGCGTTCAATCATCAAAGTGAATTGCGCCGCCCTTCCCGCAACGCTGATTGAAACAGAATTGTTCGGCCACGAAAAAGGCGCTTTTACAGGCGCGGCCGCCAAACGGATCGGTCGGTTCGAGGCCGCTAATCATTCCACTCTTTTCCTAGACGAAATCGGTGACCTTCCGCTGGACCTTCAGGCCAAATTGTTGCGAGTGCTGGAAGACCACTCCTTTGAACGGCTTGGAAGCACCCGAACCATCTCGGTGAACGTGCGCGTGATCGCCGCCACAAACGTGAACTTGGGTGCGCAGGTCAAAAGTAGGAGTTTTCGGAGCGACCTATTTTATCGGCTCAATGTCTTCCCGATAACCATGCCGCCTCTTAGAGATCGCAGGGAAGACATTCCGCCGCTCGTGCGGTCCTTTGTGCAGGAATTTTCCCAAAGCATGGGCAAATCCATTAGACACATCCCATCGGGGACCATGGAACTATTGACGGCCCAGGATTGGCCGGGAAACGTCCGGCAGTTGCGCAACGTCATTGAAAGAGGGATGATCCTAACCGACGGTGACACGCTGACCCCCAACCTTTTTGAGAGCGAAAACGACGCCCAAACCAATGAACAGCTTTTGGATGAAATTGTTCGAAACCATATACTTCAAACCTTGAAAAAGTCACAGGGCCGTGTTTCAGGCCCACAGGGAGCTGCAAAGCTCCTCGGGTTGAAGGTTTCCACCCTCCGTTCGAAAATGCGGAAACTGAATATCATAAAGAACGACTCGCCTTCTGCCTCCTGGCGAAAACGTGTTACAAGATCCTCTGATTCGGGCAGCTGATTGCTCACTTGCGCTTTTTGCGATATGCCACCAGCATGACGGCATGTCGCTACTTGAATATGACCACGCGGTATATGCCTCATACTTTTTGCTCATCCTCCCTGCTCCCCTGAACTCCGTAAAGCAAGGACAGGAGTCGCATCGATTTCAAATCATATTGCATTTTTTGGTGCTGTGGAATCCATTTCCCACTTTCTGTCCCGTGGCACGGGTGTTGCTTAAGCTATAATCGGGGTGGCAAATATCTTCTATTAAGTGAGAAAGATCGCCAGCTCCTACGAGGCGTTGCTATGATCATTATGATTCCGTAGGTCGAGAGCGACGGCTCAATGGTGAGATTGTGGTCATTGTGGTCGACGGGGCCAATAAAGGCAGTAAATAAACTTCTATTGATGGAGGTGATCCAGATGAAAAAAGTCGAACTCAAAGACGTAAAGCCGTACCAGGCGCCAAAGCACTTCAACATGACCGCCCTGCGGCTGCAGGGCAAGGAAGAAACCGGGGCGCAGCGTTTCTGGATGGGACTTTCCCACTTTCTGCCCGGCGGAGGGGCCGAATACGACCAATCCCAGACCGAAAAGATCTACTTTGTGCTCGAAGGCGAAGTCACAGTTAAAGGCGACCAGGGTGAGATCGTTCTTGGCCGCTGGGATTCCATCTACATCGGACCCGGGGAAGGGCGCTCCATAGAAAACAAAACCAACAAGCCGGCGAGCATGCTCGTTGTCATCAACTATCCGGACTAAGCGGAGGAAGCTTTTTCCCATGTAAATTCTGAGACGTTTGCAGGGGAATGCTTTCGAATTTTCCCGTAAATGTCAAACTCTGGGAGTCCTCCGGCAGAGCCGGGGGGTTACCCAGTTTATAGGAAGGATGCATATGCCTGGAAGGAAAAATGTTGCCGTTGTAGGTGCTGGTCTCATGGGGCACGGGATTGCCCAGTTGTTTGCCGGTCTGGACAATCAGGTCTATTTGTATGATGCAGACAGCGAAGTCCTCGAAGGGGCCAAAGAGAAAATCGAAGCCAATTTGGTTTTTTTGGCAAAGAACGGGCTTGGGAGCCGCGAGCAAATCGCGCCAACCCTGGGGCGCATTCACACGGCTGAAAACTTGGCCGAAGCGGTCTCCGGGGCTCATTTCGTCCTAGAGGCTGTGGTGGAAAAGCTGTTGATCAAGCAGGACCTTTTCCACGACATTGACAGGTTATGTCCGCCTGACACAATTTTGGCCACCAATACCTCGGTTATGAGCATTACCGAGATCGCGGCGAAGTGCTTGAGGAAAGAACGTGTCGTGGGGACTCATTTCTGGAACCCGCCTTTTCTGATCCCCCTGGTTGAAGTGGTGCCAGGACGGGAAACGGCGCCGGACACCGTGGATCGCACCGTCTCGCTACTAAAAGATGCGGGCAAGCACCCGGTCAGGGTCAAAAAGGACGCGTCGGGGTTTGTGGCCAACCGTATGCAGCACGCTTTGTGGCGTGAAGCCGTGTCCATAGTGGAAAACGGGATAGCCGACGCCTCAACGGTGGATGAGTGCGTTAAATACAGCTTCGGCCTGCGGCTGCCGGTGCTGGGCCCGCTGGAAAACGCCGACTTGGTGGGGACGGATCTGACGCTATCCATTCACGATTACGTTCTAAAACACATCGAGAGATCACCGGGGCCGTCGCCTTACCTTCGGCGGCTCGTGGAGGAGAACCATCTGGGATTCAAAACAGGCAAGGGTTTCCTGGAATGGGACCAGGAAAAGATCGCGACTGTCCGGGAAAGGCTTCTTCGGCACCTGATCGCCTCCCAGAAGATCTCTAGAGAGGATGACTAACATGTCCAAAGCCATCATTACCGCCGCCATCACCGGGTCCATCCATACGCCAAGCATGTCGCCACACCTGCCGGTCACCGTGCGCCAGATCACCGACGAGATCCTCGCGGTGCATGCGGCGGGCGGGGCCGTGGCTCACTTGCACGTGCGCGATGAAAAGACCGGTTTGCCAAACGCCGATCAGGACCTGTACGTCCAGATAGCAACCGAGGTGAAGAAACACTGCGACATCATCTTGTGCATGACCACCGGTGGTCGGCTTGGGGAGCCAGTTTCCAAGCGGGTCAAGGTGGTCACAACTTTGAGGCCGGAATTGGCTTCACTCAACGCCGGGTCCTTGAACTTCGCACTTTTCCAGGTTGCGGACAAAGTGGATGAATACCATTACGACTGGGAGGAGGAATACCTGCGCAGCACGGAGGATTTCATCTTCCCCAATACTTTCAAGACCATGCGCGAATTCTTGGAAGTTTTCGCACAAACCGGGACCAAGCCGGAGTTTGAAATCTACGACAGCGGCATGATCAACAATTTGGCTTTCCTGATCGAGAAGGGAATCGTCAAGACCCCGGTCTATCTCCAGTTCGTGATGGGAATTCTGGGAGGAATTCCGGCCACGGTTCAGAATCTTGTCTTTCTGCTGGAGACCGCGCGCCGACAGATACCTGAATTTGAGTTTTCAGTCTGCGCGGCGGGCGCCACGCAGTTCCGGATGTGCGCGCATTCCCTCCTGATGGGCGGCCATGCCCGGGTGGGGCTGGAAGACAACCTCTATCTGGAAAAAGGGGTTTTGGCGAAAAGCAATGCCGAGCAGGTGGAAAAAATCATTCGCATTGCCCGGGAGTTCGGCATCGAGCCGGCGCCTCCCGAGGAAGCCCGCAAAATTCTGGGCCTCAAAGGGTTGGAGCAGGTCAATTTCTAAAAACTCTAAACCTATGAGGAGTCAGCGATGAAGGAGAAAAATTCGGGCTATGTTGTGGTAAAAGCTGACGACCCGCGTCCACTTAAATGGAAAGTGCCGCCGGTGAACGACCTGCGACCAGCCATCGAACTCTTGAAGCAGGTCCCGGGGCAGTACCTGGAGATAGACCGCGATCTCGATCCCGTTGGCGAACTAGCGGGCGTCTATCGTCACATTGGCGCCGGCGGTACGGTGACACGCCCTACACGCATAGGTCCTGCGATGATGTTCAACAATATCAAGGGATTCCGGGGGGGCGCGTTCTGGTGGGCATCCACGCCAGCCGTGAGCGCGTCAGCCTTTTGCTCGGCGCGTCAGAGCGTGAGTTGGGCATTCAGATGGGCCAAGCCAGGCTCCTTGTGCCCCCCCCTGTCAATATCGGCGACAAGCCTGCTCCCTGCCAGGAAGTCGTCTATCGGGAACTCAAAAACGTCATCCTTGTGGACGAGGATGTGGACCTGTTCGACACGGACGACGTGCTATGGGCGATGCAGACGCGTTACCAGGGCGACAC
>CAZGNL010000006.1:0-25793 GCA_964527475.1 uncultured Syntrophaceae bacterium | reverse complement strand
TGTTCGACACGGACGACGTGCTATGGGCGATGCAGACGCGTTACCAGGGCGACACGGACGACGTGCTATGGGCGATGCAGACGCGTTACCAGGGCGACACAGACACCATGTTCCTGCCCGGCGTAATAGGCGCCATCCGCTGGATCCGTCGCAGTCGCCGCTTTAAAACCCCAGGTTTCCCAGCCAGGGTACGACATGCAAGACTATCTTCGATTGCACGGTTCCGTTCCACCTCAAACAGCATTTCGTCCGCGCTCAGTTCATGGAGGTTGACCCGAGCCTCTGGGCGCCGTCGCTTTTCGGGAAGTAGAGAGCAAGAGGCTCGGAACGGCCCACCACTGGCTCCATCGTGGGGGTAACATGGATGGGCACTCACGAAAAGAAGCCCGCCCCGAACGGCGTAAAAATGCGGTCCCGAGTTGGCGTTTGGGTGTTTAGCGTGGAAATTCATGCATTGTTTCAGCGCAGTCAACCTGAGGATCGTGTTTGGGAGAAAAGAAGGCCATGAAAATACTAATAGGGTACGACGGCTCCGGCGAAGCTAAAGCGGCAGTGGAGTTGATAAGAAGACGAGCACTGGCATTGGACGCCAAGGTGTATGTGGTGACCAGTCTGCCTGGGGCATCCCACACGACCACAGCTGAAATCGAGAAGAATCAAAGTGAGCTTGATCATGTGCGAGGGCTGTTTGAAGGTAGCTCGACCCCTGTTGAAACGCACCTATTGGTTAGAGGCCTGAGTCCAGGCGAGGATCTGGTCAATTTCGCAGAAACAAACGGGATCGACGAAATCGTTGTTGGCATTCGCAGGACATCGCCTGTAGGAAAGCTGGTGTTTGGCTCAAACGCTCGCTACGTTATCCTGCACGCCCATTGTCCCGTACTTACCGTGAAGTGAAGACGTTTACTTCGGAAGCTAGCCTTTGGACAAAGAAGTGAAGCTCAACATGTTCGGAAGTTCTTTAAATCAATCGAGATAGCAAGGATGTTGGTTGAAAGGAGCCTTTTACTGGATGAATTCTGGTCTCATGCTGCTTTGGTGAATTTTGCCAGCATGCGAGAGGATCAGGAATTGGCCGAATGGCTCATTTTAAGATAACAGAGGAGTTCGATATGAGCGAGTCAGCAGCACGACTGCCTCTGTGGACTGCTCCTGCGGATTGGAAAAGCGGTGCGAACATCACCCGGTTCATCGAATTCGTTAACAAGAGTTTCGGTTCGAATATCAAGTCCTACGCCGATCTCCATAAGTGGTCCGTTGAGAATATTCCGGATTTTTGGGCCGCGGTATGGGATTTCGTGGAAACAAAAGCGTCGCGCAAGTTCGATAAAGTAGTGGAAGATCTCTCCGTGTTTCCGGGAACGGATTGGTTTCCGGGAGCAAGGCTCAATTTTTCGGAAAACCTTCTCCGATTTCGTGACGATAAAGCAGCTTTCGTTTTCCGAGGGGAGAACAAGGTAGCCCGTGAGATGACTTATTCGGAGCTTTATGATTCGGTTTCAAGGCTGGCCAAGGCTCTTCGGGATATGGGGGTCAAGGTTGGAGACCGCGTCAGTGCTTATATGCCCAATCTGATCGAAACGGCGGTGGCGATGCTCGCCGTTACGAGCATCGGCGCGGTCTGGTCTTCCTGCGGGACCCAACTGGGGGCCGGCGCGGTGCCGGACCGCCTGGGGCAAGTCGGCCCGAAGGTGCTCTTTACGGTTGACGGGCAGCTGTATAAGGGCAAGGCGATCAATATCCTCCAGAATGTGGAGAAGATAGCCAGGGAGATTCCGTCGCTTGAAAAGATCGTGGTCACTCCTTACGTGGAGGAGCGGCCAGATATCGGCAAAATCGATAACGCCGTTCTACTTTCCGAGTTTATGACAAAAGAGGCCGAAGAGATCCAATTCGAGCAGCTTCCGTTCAATCATCCGGTCTACATCATGTTTTCTTCGGGTACTACCGGAAAACCCAAGTGCATGGTTCAGGGTTCGGGAGTTCTGATAAACCAGCTTAAGGAGCTCGTAATCCACACCGACCTTAAGCGTGAAGACACCATCTTCTACATCGCTTCGCCTAGCTGGATGATGTGGAATTGGCTTCTTGGGTCGCTGGCCACCGGGGCGACCATCGTGTTGTATGACGGCAACCCTAATTATCCGGACTGGAGCGCGAGGTGGCGTCTGGTCCAGGACGAGAAGATCAGCATTTTCGGATGCAGCGCCAGCTATCTTAACTACCTGCGAAGCCTCGGCGTAAGTCCCGGGAGGGATTTCGACCTTTCCTCGCTTCGGGCTATGTCCCAGACCGGCTCCCCGCTTTCTGCTGACGGTTTTGAGTATGTATACAAGGAAATAAAACAAAACCTGCACTTCAATTCCATCGCCGGCGGCACGCATATCAACGGATGTTTCGCCATCGGCAGCATGTTGCAGCCGGTATATGCGGCGAACTGCAAGGACCCGGTCTGGGCATGAGAATCAAGGCTTACGATGAGACCGCCAAGCACGTCCAGGACAAGGAAGGCGAACTGGTCTGCGAAGCCCCGGTTCCGTCCATGCCTCTCTATTTTTGGAATGACCAGGATTTCGCCAGATATAGAAGCGCCTATTTCGATGTCTACCCAAAGGTCTGGAGGCATGGAGACTGGGTGCTATTCCATGGCGACTCCGGAGGGATAACTTTCCTTGGCCGCTCCGACTTTACCCTTAAGCCTTCCGGCGTACGAATTGGCCCCGCCGAAATCTACAACGTCGTCGAAAACATTGAGGGCATAGCCGACTGCATGGCCGTGGGCCAGGATTGGAAGGGACACCAGACGGATCGACCTAAACGTGGGGGTGTCTTATACCAACGCGCTTTCAAAGATGTGAGATTGAGACCCTCACCCTAACCCTCTCCCAGGGGGAGAGGGTTAGGGTGAGGGGGATCCAATGTTCCTCTTCCGATCGCGCATTGGTATTACAACGATGACATCGACAAGGTCAGGGAAGTCTTGTTGGACATAGTCAGCTCCGACGACCGGGTGCACAAGGAGCCGGCGCCGTTTGTCGGGGTCATCGAATTGGCGGACAGTAGTGTGAATTTCGTGGTACGCGTCTGGGTGAATACGCCGGACTACTGGAGAGTACACTTCGACACAACGGAAACCATCAAGAAGCGTTTTGACGCGGAAGGTATTTCGATTCCGTTCCCTCAACAAGACGTGAACTGGTACGATCGTTCCCAACCCCCAACACCGGCCGTGAAAGCAGCCACGCCCGAAGAAGAAGATTAGGTACTGAAGGTAATGCCCCTTCTACTAGTCGAAAGGCACAACGAAGTCTGAGGAAATTGACCGGTATATCCTTTAGTTGTGGACGTCTCGCTGGAGAGTCACCACTGGGCGTGGCTCTGAGCTCTTGTTGATTGAGGATTTTTTGTGTGGGTTTGGGCTGTGGGAACTTAAAGACCGTCATTTATGAGATTGTGGCAAGATCCCAGCCCACTTGTGTGACGCAGATAATGAACACCTGATATGCTTCCATCAGGTTCGAACCAGGGAATGGATCCAAGATTCCCGAACTTGATAGCGCTGACAAAAGCTCAACGACCGTTGCACTTTTGCGGAATGAAATGCTTTGCATGTTCCCATTCTTCTTGAACGTGGAGGAGGGCCTTTGAACAGATCAGTGATATGGCTTCTTGTGGTTGCGTTGTGCGCCTTCGGACCGATGGCCGCCGACTCCAACGCGGAGCCGTGAATGCTATTCAGGTGTTCATCGCGGACAAGTAGTAGGGCCCGACACAAATGCGGGATCAGAATAGGGACAAAGGCTCCCTCTATGTCCAACTGTGATCTAGCGGAATAATTCCAGTAGGTGTGTGCCCATATCGCGTTTCGCACATTTTCGCAGGGGTGACAGGATAATTTTCGGGAACCTTCAGAAGAGAGTTGTACGGCGGCCGGAATTATGATAGAGGCAGATCATCTTCATAGGGAGGTGGCCTGTGGTGCAGTATGGCGAGTCGATTCGTGCCAGAGATGTGAAGTATCTCCCGATTGTTTCCGCGTATGCCCGGACGCTGGGGGTGGTAGACGAGATTGACCGGTTGTGCGGGCCCAAGGCTGGGGTGAGTCATGGGCGAGTGGTATTGGCGCTGATCCTGGATGCGCTTTCTGGGCGGACGCCCTTGTTCCGTCTTCCTCAAGCCTTTGCCAAGCTCGACACGGAGTTGCTTCTTGGAGAAGAGACGGCGGCGGAGAAGCTTAATGACGATGCGGTGGGCAGGACGCTCGACCGGGTCTTTAAAGTGGGGCCCGGCAAGGTACTTACCGCCGTAGCCATGAGGGCTGTGAAGCTGTTTGACCTGGACACGACCCATGTTCATCACGACACGACGTCACAGAAGGTATACGGTGACTACGACTTGTATGGGGAAGATGCCCATGATCAGCCATTTACCATAACGTTCGGATTCAGCAAGGACCACCGTCCGGACCTCAAGCAGTTGGTTCACAGCCTGCTGTGCGTGGATGCGGGCATCCCGATCTACTCCAGGTATGAGAACGGCAACGAGTCGGACAAGACCATCAACCGCAATGTGATCCCCTCTATGGTTGAGCGGATGAAGGAACTGGGGCAAGACAATTTTCTGTACGTGGCGGATTCGGCCTTGGTCACTGAGAAGAATCTCGCCTTGATGGATGATTGGACGAGCGGCTTCCGTTTTGTCACTCGTCTTCCTGCATCGTACAAGGCCTGTGGAAGGGCCATTGCCGAGGCGGTGAGTGAAGGCATTGTGCATGACCTGGGCGTCTTGTCTCAAGAGCCTTCCACCCCCAAAAGGAAACCAGCCCACTACCACGGATTTGAAACGGTAGTGGATCTGTATGGAGTCTGGTATCGAGCTCTGGTGGTTCACTCGGATGCCTATGACGAGCGCCGGATCAAGAAGATCGAGCGGATTCTTGAGAAGGACCGATCCGAAATGGAGCACAAGGCAAGGCAAGAACAAAAGATTGAATACGCCTGTCTTCCTGATGCCCAGGCAGCCCTGTCACGGCTTCCCAAAGGACGTTTCTACGAGATGCGAGGACAGATTGAACAAGAACCGGTCTATGCCGTCGGCAGACCGAAGGCCGACGGTACGCGAAAGATCAAATGCACGATCTATCGGCTGAAGCTCACTATCGTGCCCAGAGAGAAGGCCATAGCCAGGGCTCGAAAAGAAGCCGGTTGTTTCGTGCTCATCACCAACGAGCCTGATGAGGCTGCGGGAGGAATGAGTTCCAAGGATCTCCTGATAGCCTATCAGGACCAACACTCCGTGGAACAGAACTTCGGATTCCTCAAGGATCCGGTGTTCGTCAATGCGCTCTATCTCAAAACCCCTCGCCGAATTGAGGCGCTGGGACTGGTGCTCGTATTGGCCTTGATGGTGTGGCGTCTCATGGAAAGAACCATGAGAATATCTCTTAAGCACGACGAGTCAAAAGTCGTTGGATGGAACAACCGCAAGACCTCCCGCCCCACCTCCTTCATGATGACGACCAAGTTTCCTTCCGTGATCATCATCAGGACACAAACGGAACGATTCCTGGCTGAGCCCCTCAATCCCATGCAAGAACGATATCCTCTCATCCTTGGACTGTCGCCCGCAGTGTTCACTGATCCTAACGCCGCATGCATGATGCAATCCGGTCATACTGCGCAACTCTGGGAGGATTCCGGATGAGACATCAGATTGACCTCCTCCTTCATAGCACTACTCGACACCCACACCATACGCTCCGTGACAGGGCGCCGGAATTCTTTGCGCCAGAAATTGTCCCCAAACCGTGGCGCAACCGAATACCTCAACCGGGACACCAGCATCAAGCCGATTATCCCCTATCCTTCGTGCTGTAAAGCTGACTGGCTGAAATTATCCGATTACGATTCGAAAACCGCGCGGAATGTGAGTCTTGATAACCAAAGAACGCAGGAAATCATGTCCTCTTTTCATTTACAACCCTGGTCCGCACCTACGCGAAGATCCAGAAAAACGAGGACTAAGCCACGGCGACTCGTAGTCGGCTCGACGCACTGAACAAGGCTGCGGGGCAACTCACTTCCGCTCCTTGGACACGTTGTCGATGAGACCATGCTGCATTACAGGTTGCAAAAGAGGCGTTTCCATATGGAAAAAGTCTCGGATTCCCTCTCAATCTGTCGCGCATTTTCCAGAAAACGCCTCTTTTACAGGCTCTTACATTTCAATAAACCCTAAGTTCTTAGATTCATGCTCAATCTTCACGTTCAGGGTAGCCGTCTTTCCTGCAGCCTCAATTTCTACCATATAATCTCCGTCTTCGAGGCCATCAAACTTGAATTCTCCAAAGCAGTTGGTCGCCTGGATATCCAAGACCGATCTATCTTCACATTGCGCCACACCTGGGCCGAATGGTTTGCATACCATGCCTCCGTTCTGGGACTTAAGAGTGACGGTCGCATTTTCAAAGCAGTCACCGTTAACCAGCACGCCCGCAGTGATATGGTTCTTTTCAAACCTGTAAAGGTTTTTGTAGAGGACGTGGGGGTTCGTGCCCAGCTCCGGTTTCAACGCGACAAGACTTTCGGCCTTGATCATTTCGGCCATCTCGGCAGGCTCCATCTTATATTGCGCTAAACAACCGGTCGGGCAAGGCTGTACACACCGCGAAACCGCCGGCAGCCAGGAAGGATTATCAAGAAGATGCGCGCACATGGTGCACTTTTGGGCTACATTCGCCTCTTCGTTCCAGTAAATAACCCCGTAAGGGCAGGTTTCCAGAAGCGCCTTGTTACCCTTTGCCTTCTGTGTGTCAATGAGTACGATCCCATCTTCCCGGCGAAATATGGCCCCTTTGCTCGCTTTGACGCACGGCGCATTGTCACAGTGCTGACATGGAATTGGAAGATAGGCGACATCATTCCTCGAGTACTGCCCCCGCTCCCGACGTTCGACATTCATCCAACGATGACCGTGACGCGGCTGGGGCGCGGTGACCCCGGGCCACTCATTATCAACGTGCTCATCCTTACAAGCCATGAAGCAACTGTTGCAGTCATGACATAATGCGACATCGATGACAATATACCATTGTTCCATTATCTTCTCCTCCTTGGAGACTATTTGAAAACCATTATCTTATTCACTGCTCAACTAATCGGTTTCGTATATGCCCCCGTCCCACTTTTCGACCTCAATTTGAGCGGCGTTCGGCGCCATCCCGCAAGCATATTTAGACATATACCGGTCAGGGGTCAGAATGTTAACGCAACCTCCCCGCTCGGCAGACTTACCCGGCTTGCCAAGCGGCTGGTATTCAGCACATGACTCATAGGAATGCACTGTTCCAGGCTGCAAACGCTCGCCAACCTGAGCGGCCAGGATGACGGATCCTCTGTCGTTGAACGCCCGTACAAGGTCGCCTTCTTTGATTCCACGAACTTCCGCATCGAGGCGGTTCATTCTGATGATCCAGTAGTAGTGTCCATCGATCAGGATACGGTGATCCTTGATGTCGTTCATGAAACTGTCTTTGCCGTCGCCCATGGTATGGAAAGAGAAACGGGGATGCGGGGAAAGCATGCCAAGGGGGTACTTTTGGGCCAGCGGGCTGTGATGGCATTCCCATGCGGGCACATATGAATGCATCGCGGGACGGTGTTCGTCTACATAGCCCTGTTCTTCAAATCGCTTAATGCTCGAGGCGATAAACTCAATTTTTCCGGAAGTGGTTGATAGTCCTTTGCGGCCGACCTGATTGTTAAGACGCGGACCCCAGTCCGGCGTATCTTTTTCACGGTTTTCGGCGAACCAGCGCAATGCATACGGGTCTCTTCGGCTCGCTTCGCGGACAGGAACAACGAAGTACCCCCTTTTTTTAAATTCCTCGAATGTCAAGTACTTGGGCATATCAGTCGCGTTGTAGTACTGTTCGATCCATGCCAGTTCGTCCTTTCCCTCCGTGTACATCGGCCCGATTCCAAACTTGTTGGCGAACAGTGAGAAAATATCGTAGTCGGATTTGCTTTCACCCAGGGGTTCAATGCATTTCATCTGGAGTGAAATCACACGATGGTTGCACTGGGTGTAGGAATCGGGAATATACCCTGAACAGTTGGCGAATTCAGAAATGTCCCAACGCTCGAAGTTTGTGCATGCGGGCAGAATGACGTCTGCAAAAGGAACTTCGCCTTCCATCCAGATGCTCTGGCTTACGACAAAGTCAAGCGTGTCTGAATGATACATTTTCGCATAGCGGTTCGTGGCCGTCATGGTTCCTATGTGTGGTCCGCCGTATTTCCAGTACATTCTGATGGGCGAGTAACCAGGCGCAGGATATTGATACTGATGCATCTGGTGTGGAATGTCCAGGCCTGCGAACCCTTTCCCGGACCACTCGAACTTTTCGTTCATGATACACTCGGGAATTTTCAGCCGGGGAATATGCTGACCTGCCCCTGTATTGATGTTGGATGGAGATGGAAAAGTGGTCTTGCCGTCAAACATTCTCAATACAAATCTGGCACCCGCAGCCGAGTTTTCACAGTCCCCCGAGATTCCACCCTCAGCATAGCCGGGGAAGAAGAAGCTGGTGTCGACGGGCGCACCCTGGGTTGTAGACCAGATATTGGAGCCGGGCTTTCCTAATCCCTGCATCGTGGCAAGAGCGATCATGCCGCGCGACCATTCAATGCCGTGAGAGCTACGACAGGCGCCCCCCCAGCCGCCAAGCCCGCCGGCCGCGAGGTAGGTCTTTTTCTTGGCCCATTCACGAGCAAGAGCCCGAATTTCGCATGCCGGCACTCCTGATTCTCTTTCGGCCCACTCACAAGTCTTGGGAATACCGTCGGATTTGCCAAGAACATGCTCAGACCACTCTTCAAAACCAGTAGCGTGAGTAGCCACGTACTCTGTGTCGTACGTGTCCTCGGTAAGCCATGTGTAGGCGATTGCAAAAGAAAGCGCATGATCCGTACCGACCTTCGGCGACATCCACTTGTCACCGATAAGACCGGCTGTATGGTTGTAGAAAGGATCGATGAACACCATTTTAACGCCCAGCTCTTTGAGCCACTTACGGCGAATGGTCGACTCATGGGCGGAGTAGATGCCGCCGTTGCTTTCCGGATCGGAAGACCAGAAGACGATCATTTCAGCATGCTTCAATCCGTCTTCAAGAAGATTGTACTGTTCGGGAATTCCAAGACGCCAGTTAAATCCCCACATGTGGCTGCCGCCCCAGAACCAGCCTTCCCAACTGTCCGGATTATGGTCCGCATAGGTAAAGCCCAGCATGTTCATAAAGCGGAAATAGGCGCTGTGCCTGTATCCAACGTTCCCCCACAGATGGTGCGAACTCGGGGTGGACAAAATGGCGCCTGGACCATGCTCACGCTTGATTCTGTTAACTTCGCCGACGACAATATCGGACGCCTCGTCCCAGCTTATTCTCTCATAGCCTGAAATACCGCGGTTCTGAATGTTTCTGTTTCCATTCGGATCAAAATCCACGCGTTTCATCGGGTACAAGATTCTCCTGTCCGTGTAAACCATGGACTTGTAGCCTGCGGTATACATGCTGATAGTCGTCTTGCGCGGAGGCTTGAACGTGCGTCCCCTTGCTTCGATTTCCCAGGAGGGTGCGTCTGCCTCGTCAAAATCCATCGGCGTTACTCTTACAATTTTCCCGTCTTTAACGTAGACAAAAACAGGTCCTCCGGTTGTTGAACTTGTCATCCGAACTTCTTTGCTCATTGAAATTCCTCCTTAACGGTGAGTGATAAGAACGTCATGGGTTAGAATTCTGCTTCCCGCGTCCTCCAATCCTGCGGGGAAACCAGATAAGAAAGCTTGAATAACTTCTCCCAGTACCTCAACGCCGGGAGCAAAGGATTTGAATTGTGCCATGCGACTTCTCCTGATTTTCGTTAAAGTTTGAATGTTGATGTGGTCTTGGAAAGACCTCGACATGAGTTTGATAAGTCAGATGCCAGAGCGGACCGGAATCAGGTCCAGGAGACGAGAAAAGTGCAGGAATCTCCCCCTCGCTTCCGACAAGTGGCGTTGTAGTCTTTTCGGACCAATACTTCACTGGGACCTCGTTTGAATCGGTCTCCCATTCCTTGCAGGAGTCCAAGTTCGTATTCACAAGGCCAGTGAGTCTTGACGGTCATCTTCCCGCGACGCAAGCCGCCTTCGGTTCCAAGATCATCGAATGAATACGAGCCTATTTCACCACCCCGGTGATTCATCTGATAACCAACGCCCAGCTCTTTAAAGGCAATATCAACTGAATCCCAGTGCGGGGGGAGCTCTACCAGTTGCGCCACTTGGTATCCCATGCGAGTCAGCATGCCGGGGTAGAAAGTCTCGTATAAGTCCTTCATCACATCCAGAACCGTCTGCAAGCTGTACCATGCACCTGGCTGGGGATCCTGAAGGCCTTTGGCTGAAAGAATGTTGTCTGCTATGCTTTGCGTCCCCTCTGGAAATGCCTGAATGATCGCCTTGAGGTGCCCGCCGCTCAATTCAACACGCTGGTCAAAAGCTCTGAACTCCTGCATGATTGTTTCCTCCTTGTAGTTCTGAGTTTGAAGAGGGTCTTGTTACAGAACTCTCAATCTGCCTTACCGATCTTTGCCGAGACCTCGCCATAAAGGCGGTCAATGTTACGGTCTTTACCCGCATGGGTCTTCGATGGTTGTGGTAACCGGTGTGATACTAGGTCGTTTTAAAAAGGGTACCGGGATTCTCGGGGGTACCACTGCTGGCCTGTTCCGCAGTGCTCGTCAGTACTCATGCGATGGCAACTTGGTATGAGCGGGAATTATTCCGCGATCTCACAAATGCCCTCGGTTTTGGGCCGAAATCCGACAGTCCCATGGATTTCGATACACGAATCGGCCTCGCTGCACGTCCGAAAATGGTCCAGCGACCCCGATTCCCACATTTGTGCCGAATGAACGGCTCTTTTCCCAGAATTTGGACATACCACTCCATCGGGTCCCCAGTCAACCGCGATCTTGAGTGTGTGCCGTCACCCGAACGCGGAACGATAATGATGGGCCAAAGGAAACGCTGACGCAACATGAACAAGCCACCTCCTACCGCGATACGCGACTTTCGCTCCGACCTTTATCAGCCGTTTGATGAGCCACTCGATTGACCGTTTGACTTCTTCGCCCTTCAGGTAGAATTCCCGCATCAAGTGCAGCAGATTGTAAGCCAATACACCCATGAGCAATCGAGCCTGGTTCGCGGCGAATCGGCGGCAGCTTGTCTTGTCCCAACGCAGCGTGTTCTTGCCTTCCTTGATCCGATTCTCCACGTTCCCGCGCCCGTTGTAGACTTTGACCACCCTCGCCGCCGAAAGCCTCGAATTCGTGACAATGAATCCGATCCTTGGAAAGAGTTCGCCCACGCGCCACTCGATCTTCGCGACCACCCTGCGTTCTCTGTCCCACGTCTCAGCCTGATACCGGAGGTCAACCAGCTTGACCTGAATCCCGCTCTTGGGAGGCCGTCCTACGGGGCGGGCCAGGTACGGATCGAGCAGCCTGTTCAAAACCGCATTGGCGGGGAGCCTGATGAAGTATGTGATCCGCTCCCTCTCGCTATATTCATAGACTTCCGGCTGTGCAAATGCCGCATCACCCCGAAGCCAGAAGAGAACGAACCGAGAGCGATACCGCCGGACAATCGGATCGTGAAATTCCAGAATGCCGTCGGCCGAATGAACGTTGCCCGGTCTGAGCTTTGCCCCCAGGCAGTCCCCGTCGCTGGTAAACGCAAAGAGCGGGTGAAAGCAGTTCTTCCCAAAATGACCATTGAAGGCCACATTCTCCTGTTTGCCGTGCGCGGGATCCTCCGTTGAATCAACGTCCACAATCAGCCGCTGCTTATTCTTTTTCTTCATGAGCACGTCATTGGACCTCATGAGAGAATCGTCCAGAGCCTGCAATCCGGCTTCAGTCGCCAAGACCTCATTTTCAAGCCTCGATAGCCTGGACTGACCGGCTCCCGCTTCGTCGCCCTTGCCTATTGCAAGCCGAAGGGCGGGATCGATCCGGAGAAAATCCGCATCATTGCAGTCCTCATACCCTGCCGCCATCTGATAGATCCTCTGGCGGATCATCTGAAGCAACGAGTGTTTGCTGTGAACCCAGGACCTGGCGTCCTCAAGCTCGCTCTCGATTGGACCCAAGATGCCAAAACGCTCGTCTATCTCACGAAGCAACAGCAAACCCGTGTCCGAGGTGATCTTCGCTCCTTGAAAATCTATCATGATGGAACGGTCAAATTCTGGCCGAATTGTCTCGTTTTGCTCTTCACCACTCCCGTGCATCCGATTACCCTCAACTTCGCTTGATTTCCGTCACCATATCAGATATTTGAGGGGAAGAACATACATTTTTGTGTTTACCAGCGGAATAATCCGGGGTCATATCCGGGCCTTATTCTCCATTAGAAGTCATCCTGCCGAGTAACCGCCATCAATGTCCAATATAGCTCCGGTCATGAAATTCGACGCCGAAGAAGCTAGAAAAACTAGTATGCCAACAAAATCTTCGGGTTCACCCAGGCGACCAATCGGAATTCGACGCAAAAAGTTCTGGTAAAAAGCTTTGTCGTCAAACATCCACTGAGTCAAGGCGGTCCTGAATACCGTAGGGGCCAGAGCGTTCACATTTATCTTATGCTGGCCCCACTCACAGCCCAGCGATTTTGTCAAAAGATTAACCGCCGCCTTGGAGGAGCTGTATGCGGTATAACCGGCCATACCCAGGTTGCCGCGCGCCGATGAGACGATTATCACTTTGCCTCCTCGTCCTTGGGCGATCATCACCTTGCCAACCTCCTTACAGAAGAGGTAGGTGCCCTTATAGTTGGCGTTCATGACCGTCTCCCAGTCTTCGATCGGCTGGTCGACGATAGTGCCGAATTTGTTGACTCCTGCTGCCGTGATCAAAATGTCGATGCCGCCGAATGTTTTCACGGTGTCGCGAACTATCCTTTTGACGGCTTCGTAGTCATCGGGAGAACCCGCCGAATAGCCGGCCTTGGCGCCAGCGGCCTTAATCTCCTCCACCAGGGGCTTTAACGAATCCTCAGAGCGCCCGGTAACCATAACGTTGGCGGCGGCAGCAGCCATGGTCTTGCAGGCGATAAGCCCAAAACCGCCGGTAGCTCCAGTGATCAAGGCGGTCTTGCCGGCAATATCGAATACTTTGTTCAGATCAGACAGTTCCATGATTAACCTCGTAATTCTTGATAATAGTTGAATTTTTAAAAGAAACGGGAAATACGCTCAGATCATAGTCTGTCTAATAGTTGATCTGATCGCGCATAACCCTGGGCCACCGGCACACTGTTCAAAACGACGGCAGGTAAGACGATCCCACCTAGCGTCGGTTTCCCAAATAAATCGTATCGGGCGGTTGGGACGCCAAGAGCTTCGATCAGCTTTTGACGCCCTCCTAAAGCCAGTCTGAACCCGGATCAATGATCGCCGAAAGGGTAAATTCGGTCAGGAACATCGTTTAATTGATCTTCATCAATTTCAGCAACAGGACGAACCATCGATCCGTCGCCTTTGTACCAGCGAATGGGAAACGCCATGAACTTGAATCGCTTGCCCACGACCTTTTCCAAATCGCCGCCGAGGTTTTCGACGCCGACAATGCCGCTGCCCATCATGAGTTTATGGCATGGTTCCCATGGACCGGCACATTTCGCAGCTTCCAGCTTGCCGTAAGCCTGAAGGTATTTGTCCATTCCAAAAACCTTGATGAAAGTCTCCTTGTGAAACTCGGCATATTCCTCTATGCCAAACCTTTCGATAAATTCTTCGGAGACAGGCCTGCCCGAGTAGCCCGGAAGATTCATGTTAGTGCCATTTTGCCCAATGGAAGTATGCAGAGGATGGTCAAGCGCCTGTTGATCCATGGCGACACATTTGACTTTATGTTTAATAAACCATTCGCCTGCTTCTCTCCCGCAACCTTTGGAATAGTGGTAGTAATCCTTGCTGTCATCAAACTTCAAGTGCATTCCTGTTCTAATACAAAGCACCATTCCCGCTAGTTCTTCGGGTTTCATACCGATTCGCCGCAGCGCATCGTCGAGATGCTTTGCTTTTATTAATCCCCAGTCCTCAACTTGCACATCAAGGCATACAGAATTGCCGTAATATGCATCTACAGGAAGCTCATGCGTATAACGAGCTCGATTGCCGCTAAAGTCACGCTCCATGACATGGCGGGGAGAATCGGCATGTGTGCCCGTGTGCATAACAATGCCAATAGATTGAGTCAAAACGCCTGACTTTGAAAGGTTGTGCATTGTGTCAATGGCCGGTTTTTTGAAATACGGCCAAACAGGCATGTCCGCACCGAAAGGATGACTTAAATCGACCAAAACTTTTTTTCCCATTGTAAATCTCCTTATCAAAGTTGCTAAACTGTGACAGAGTCGCCGCTACTTTCTGTCATAAGTCATGCGGCACACGGGAGTTCCTGTTCCCTGATCTCAGAAGAGCTTGAGTCCTCAATCCCGTACAATCTTCTCCGCTCGGACTTGCGTCGATAGGTCCAGAAAGCGTCCCAGTCTTTGTTCATGTGAATGGCTCTCAGGCGCATTATGCTTACTGCCCCCCTGACCGTCCAGATCATCCCCGTAAGCTCCAATCGGTCGTTTATGAGATTCCGACAGGCACATTTAATGAACCCGCTTCCGACGGGATAGCCCTTGGTCAAGCAGATCTCGTACCGCATGTGCTTCCCGTTTCGTTCGAGATACCCGATGACTTGTTCGAGGGAACGTCTCTTGGTACCGGAGAGATCTTGCTTGGTCAGCATCTGCTTGAGTCCACCGATGAGCCTTCCTGCTCTTCCGTTGAGAAGCATCCTCAACCGTTCGGTCACGAATTCCCTGGCTTGGAGGCTTCCCTCGTCGTGGAAACAAAGAGCGGCTCTTACCAGATGCTCGAGGACGTGACAGATATCCCGGACTAAAAAGGCTGTGGGGAAATATTTGTACACGAGGCTCCACAGTGACTTTTCTCCGTCCAGAATACAGACGAGCTCGTTGCCTTCAGGGAATCGCTGTTCCACGGTTTTCTTCAGACGAGCCACGGTTTTTTTTTGCTCATCGGTGAGGCTGCCCCAGGTAACCTTGCTTTGTGGTTTGGGCCTCAAATCAGACCTTCCCTGGTCCGAATCCTCCTTTAAGATGCAGTCGGCAGGGCAGATGTAACGGGGCGTGACATAGGTTGAGATCACGGTCGCCATCTTCTTCTTTCCGGGCTTATCGGGATTGCCGGGGAGTACCTCGGGACCGGCCTCGTCTTCAAGGACCTTACGGATAACCACGCCTTTCTTGTCTACGGTCGCGATCGTCGCCACAGCCTCCGGACATATTTCCAGCGGTGCCTTTTTCTCATAGAACCTCTCCGTCTCATCAACCACTTCTCCTACAATGCCCTCTGACGACCGAATCGGATTCTTGACAGGAAAGAAACGATGCAGGATCTCCTGGGTCTCTTCGTAACTCATCTTGACCGCGAGCCGGCAAGAGAGCTCCTGAAGCACGTATGAATAACCCCACTCTGGGAGGTTAAGCTGTGAATCCAATGGAAAGAGCCCCGGCGAACCATCAGCGTGATAGTAGGCTCTCCGAACCGGGACTGTTCCGAAAGATTGACCAATAGGGGCAGTTCCTGTCACTAACATACGGCAATCGGTTCTTGTGGGAATCGGTAATCTCCTTGCCCGCATATCCCGTCCCTTTCTTGGCCACAAATTCCACAAGAGCGGCTCTCCCGAATGCCATCACCAGGGAGAGGAGGTGTCGCTCTACGTCACCGATCTCCATCTCCAGTGCCGACCCACGCTCAAAGTCGAGAGTCTCTTTGACCATCGACGCTACGTCGTATATTCATCCTTCCATCTCCGGTCTTCCGCGGCGGATACATCGTTCCCCAAACGCCATGCAGCCCATACGAGGACCTGAAACCACCCCTTTCTGAAAGCTATCTATCAGGTTTCACTACATTCATCTCTGACAAGAAATCGCGGTACCCAGTGCAGTTTTGATTAATGTGCGTCTGTCGTTGCCATTTGCCATGATTACCCTCCTCTTTGCCAGTGCCTCAGTGATGAACCAGCGTCCTGCGACGGACATGGTCCGCCGCTTCCACGATGAAAATTATCCTCCCAGGACACCCCCATCGACTGACAAAATATGTGCTGTGACCATGGAGCTTGCGTTGGATGCCAGGTAAATGACCGCTCCGACGAAATCTTCTGGGACTGCGGCGCGTCCCATCGGTATACGAGACGTATACTTTTTTTCGTTGTCCGGGTCGCTCAACATTGACTTTGTAAGGTCAGACCAGAAAATGCAGGGAGCGATGCTGTTGACACGGATATTATGTTGGGCCCACTCGAAAGCCAGGGTTTTTGTCAGATAGTGCACGGCCGCTTTACTGGTGCCGTACCCTGTGTAACCGTCCTGATGACCGTGGAACCCCCGTACCGACCCAATAGTTATGATACTGCCTCCTTTGCCCGTTCTTATCATCTCCCTGGCCACTGCCTTGCAGCACAGCAGTGTGCCCTGAACGTTAATGTCCATTACCTTGCGCCAGTCTTCAAGACTCTGTTCCAGAAGTATCTCTCGATGGGCAATTCCGGCGCAGGTAACTAAGATGTTTATTGTGCCAAATTGTTCTGCCGCGCTCTCAACCAGTTGTTCAACCTGCGCTTCATCGGTCACGTCGCAGTAAACAGGCAGGACGCTGATTCCAAACCCTTGCAGCTCTTCTGCAAGTCTGTGCAAGGCCTCTTCTTCCACACTTGACAGCACCAGGTTTACCTGATTTACTGCCAATCCTCTTGCGACAGCAGTACCAAGGGCTCCGGAGGCCCCCGTTATCAGAGCTGTTTTTCCCTTAAGATCAAACAGCCTTGAAGTTTCGAACTCCTTGGGGTCTTTCTTTGAAGGGAGCATAGCTTTTCCTTTTCTTCCCCGGTGGTCGACATCGACGTCTGTGAACAGGACGTTCAGAGAGCCTTAAGCATCAACGGCATCCTCAACCACCCAGTTTGCATCTTCTCTACTTACAGGAACCACAGCCCACACTATTGGCCCGGTCAGGCTAACCGATAATAATGCCGGCCATCCTGCGGGAGCCTTATGAATCGTATCCCAGGGCCGGAAAGTCAATCTCACCCTCATCCCTCTCAACACTCACCTCAACGCCCGGCAAAAAAGGCAGCAGATTCATCGCTTCGAGGTGCTCAAATGAATCCGACTGTCGCAAAAGAACTACTTCCCTACAGCGTTCAGCATCTAACAGGGTTTCGAATGGCCCACAGCCCGGCCACCCAGAGATTGAGTCGCGAATGCAATCAAAGGCTTGCAGGTCTGTAGAACCTTAAATTGGGGAATGAGCATGGGCAAATCCATTCTGCTCGACGGACCGACTCCAACATAGATTCTTAGGTAATACAATTAGTGTGCCATTCCCGGCGAACATCCTGTGTGGCTTACTAAGGTATCGAAACTAAATGATTTAATTCTACCCTGAAATGTGAGTAAAAGCCTTGGGCTTACAGCGGGCCTGACGATATGTCGCCACATCGGCTAAATCTCGCTAGCCTTGTCGGTGTGGCGGAAAAACCGGGCCACGGCTCCATTCGCGTAATCGAGGAGCCCTTGTGATAAAACCTGATGCCGCAAAAGGGAACTTTGTTGCAGCCGACGCAAAAGGTATAGCCTGCAGCTTCCTGATTCCCATCGTTTTGGCCATCGCGTTTCACTTCTTCAGTGGACCTCATGGCACTTTCTCCGGCCAAATCAAAAAAAGCAGCGCTTAACCGGCAGGCGCCCCTGCATACTTTGTCACCGATTGGTAAACCTTGGTATTCTTAACCAAACCCATAATACCATTGGGTGCAGCCACCATGATGATGATTAGGAGACAACCTTGAATGATCATGCTGATCCCGCCAAACCGAGCCAAAGTGAACTGCAGGAATACCGCAATGATCGTTCCGATAATCGGCCCGATCTCCGTGCCGATGCCGCCGATGACAACGGCCAGTATCATGGTCATGGTCCAATTCATGGAAAAGCAGGCAGTCGGCGAAATATACCCCTGGTATATGAAAAAAACGGCCCCGGCGATGGCGGTGACAAAAGCGCTGATCATGAAGGCGATCAGTTTCAATTTGAAAATATTGATCCCCAGACTGGATGCAGCCTCGTCGTTATCCCGTGTTGCCGCAAGTCCCATCCCCATTTTGGATGACAGGATGGCTCTCATGATAAAGATTGACGCAACACCGATGATGATGGCCATCCAGTACAGATTGGTCATGCTGAAGTTTTCGATTCCCTTGATCATATAACCGGCGCCCTTGCCGTGAAATTCGTTTCCCACCGGCCTCCAGATGAGAAAGATCACCCGCAGCGCTGCAGGCACCACCAGGGTGCCTATAGCAAAATAGACGCCGCGCAAACGGAATACGGCTTTGGATATGAGGAGAACGAAAAGCGCGGAGACGATGGCTCCGCCAATAATACCGGCAAAAACGGGCAGTTGATTCCATGTGAAGATCACAAGCGTATAGCAGCCCAATCCGATAAACGCCGGCTGACATAGGGAAATCAAGCCGCAGTACCCGGCAAGCAGGTTCCACATATTGGCAAAGGTGAGGTAGATGAAGAAGACGAAGAGATAAAGGATCCAATTCTGGGGCAACCCCATTTTCGGTAGGAGGGCCAACACAATGATGGTCACCAGCAGCACCAACACCGCTTTTGCCTTTTGCATGCGAGTTTCCAAGACGACAATCCTCCTAGCGGCCAAACAGGCCTTGTGGTTTAACGGCCAGAAACACCAGAACCGTGATGTAAACAAAGAGCATCTGTGCGGAGGCGCCGATGTATGTCGCAGCAAGGGTCTGGACCAACCCAAGAATGATCCCCCCAATGGCGGTTCCGATGATGCTTCCCATGCCTCCCAGGATGACCACGCCGAAGGCGATTATCAAAAAAGAGACCCCGGAGGTCGGCTCAAACGGAAAGGTCAATCCCAGAAACACCCCGGCCACCGCCGAAATCGCCCCTGCAAGCCCGAACGTGAAGGCAAAAATCCGCGGGGTGTTGACGCCCAGCAATTGCGCGGCGCCTTCGTCCTGGGACGCGGCAATAATGGCCTGACCCGTATATGTCTTCTTGAAAAAAAGCCCCAGGGCGATCATGACGAGAATGGCCACGCCGAAATTGAGCAGGTAGACTACCGGGATATACACACTGCCGAAGGTCAGGCTGTCCATGGCGTAGGATGCGGACAAGCCCTTGGACATGGGGGAAAAAACGAGCTGGAATATATTTTCCAGGACCAGTGAAATGCCGAAGGCGATTATCAGCGGAGCCTCCATAGAACGCCGAAATGCCTTGGCCATCAGGAACTTTTGAATGAGAAAACCGATGATAAACATCAGCGGTATACCGATGACGAGGCTCACGATGGGGTCAAGGCCCATGAAGGTCGTAAACGAGTAGGCGAAATAGCAGCCTAAAATGACCAAATCACCATGGGCGACATTGATGAGTTTCATCACGCCGAATACCATGGAAAGCCCCAGGGCTATCATCGTGTACAGACCGCCTACCAAAATGCCCATGATGATGGGCGTCGCCAATTCCATGATCGTATCCATCATCTAGTCCCCAGCCATTATCAGTCTTAGGTGCCAAAATAGGCGCGTTGAACGCTTTCATCTTCGCGGAGATCGCAGCACGGCCCGCAGAGCGCCACGCGGCCGGCCTCCAGAATATAGGCCCTGTCAGCTTCGGTGAGGGTTCGTTTTACGTTCTGTTCAACAAAGATGATGGTCATGCCTTTTTCCCGGATCTCCTTCATTGCTTTGTAGAGTTTATCCACTAAAAGAGGACTGAGGCCCATGGACATCTCATCCAAAAGCAGCAGTCGAGGGTCTGACATCAATACAGACCCAATGGCCATCATTTGCTGCTCTCCTCCACTCAGCGTCTTGGCGAGTTGATTTTTCCTCTCTGCCAGAATCGGGAAATAGTGATAGACAGTTTCAAAATTCTGCTCTCTTCTGGACCGTGCTTTGGACAGATAAGACCCGAGCCTGAGGTTCTCGTAAACCGTCATGTCCGGAAAAATCCGTCTGCCCTCCGGCACCATGGAGATCCCAAGTTCAACGATCTGGTAGGGGTTCATGCCGGTGATGTCCTGACCTTCAAGCACGATATGCCCTACTTTAGGATGCATCATGCCTGTTATGGTTTTGAGCAACGTCGATTTCCCGGCTCCATTGGAGCCGATGATGGCAACCGTTTCTCCAGGTTTTATTTCAATGGAGATATCCATCAGGACCCGAAGGCTGCCATAATAAGCATCGACATGCTTGACCTCAAGCATACTGGCTTCAGACATCTCTACTCCCTGTGCTGCTGCGAATATCTGAATTTGACAAATGGACGGAATCGGTGCACTCGTTTACCCAAGGTAGGCTTTGATCACCTTTTCATCTTCCATGACTTCGTTCGGAGGGCCTTCCGCAAGCTTGGCACCTCTATCGATAACCGTCACCCGTTCGACCGCCTTCAGCAAGACTTTCAATACATGCTCGACCATGATGTAGGTGATGCCCATGGAACGGATCCGCTTTAAGATTTCCATAAACCGCGGAATCTCAACATCGGTTAAACCCGCGGCCACTTCGTCGATCAACAGGATTTTCGGGTTCGTCGCCAGAGCCCGGGCCAGTTCGAGTCGCTTCAGCGTCAGGGCTTCCAAATCGCTGGCCCGTACATCCTTTTTGTCGACAAGATCCATAATCTCGATCACCTTGTCGACCTCGGCCATTGCGGCGGATTTTCGCATATTGTTTCCGTACATGGCACCCACGGCAATGTTCTGATGGACCGTCAGGTGAGTGAAGGGCTGCGGAATCTGGTGCGTGCGGGTAATGCCCAACCGACACACCGTATGGGGAGAAAGACTGGTAATATCACCCCCCATAAAACTCACCGAACCCTCTTCCGGCCTGTATTTTCCGGAGATCACGCCTATTAAGGTCGTCTTCCCCGCCCCATTGGGGCCCATCAATCCGTGGGCTTCTCCTGCCTGGATATCGATGCTCAGATTGTTGATTGCGACCAGGCCGGCAAATCGTTTGGTTACCCGATCAATGGATAGTAGCGGAGTGCTCAAAACCCTTCCTTCCGTCATCCAAGGGAAACTTGGCTGGAGAAGGCGGCACAGGAGGAGACCTCCTGTACCGCTTTCTCGGTCAAAACAGTTCTACTTCCCGATGGCGTTAATAGGGCATCGGGAAAATCATTTTGGCCGTTGTCTGCAAAAAGTCGTGATAGGAAATGATGACTGGATCCTCCCATATATAGGGCTTGTTCGTCTTCACCCACTGGCCAAAGGCAACGGGCATTCGGCTAAAATGATCGGTGTCGAATTTGATCCGGTTGTAGATGGTCATCAAATCCGCCGTTTTCATTGCCTGGTTGATTTTATCAGCATCCAGGGACCCGGCCCGCTGAATGGCGTCGATCATTAACTGGGCATGGGCATAACCCATTCCCACATTTTGGTTCAACCCCTGTCCGGTCTTTTTCTGCCACCGCTCGTAGAGCGATTTCGGGGTCGTAGAGCCGATACCCGGGGAATCTTTGATCTCCGGATTCCAGAACATCTCGTTGCAGACGCCATTGGCCAGATCATCGCCCCAGCTTTTGACGTCCGTGTAAAAGAGCGCGGCTCTTGTGGCAAATACCATTTTGGGCTTGAAGCCCATTCGTCTGGCCTGGCGCCACATGGCGCCGAAAAAGGGCCCGGGGCAGTTGGCCCACAGAATTTGACAATTCGCTTTCTTCCAGGCAAGGATTAGAGAAGAAAAATCGGTGGTTTCCATGGGAACCAGGCCGAACTCCTTCTTCACACCATAGATTTTGAAACCCTTCTTTGCCATCACAGGAGCAAAAGACAGGTACCATCCCCTGCCGTCCGGCTCATCGGATGCAAACGCCGCCACCTGCATGTTGGTCTGTTTGGTCAGTTTATCCATCATGGCCATGTAGGAATCCATCATGCAGTAACCCAGTTTGCCATGCCGGAAATCTCCGGCAGGGGCCGGCGTCGCAATGGCGAAACTGGAGGCCCATGTGTACTGCCAAGGCTTTGCAAGGGACTTTTGCAAGCTCATCCAGGCCTCGTAGGGACCGACCCCGCTAAGGTGCGGAACATGGTAGCGTTCGCAAACTTGGGCGATTGGGGCGCGCATAAAAGGCGGATCCATTCCGTTGACGATAAACTTCACCTTACTATTAAGAATCAGGTCCTGGGCCAGTGTCCCCGCCTTGGACTCTTGGCCCTCGTTGTCAACAACAAACAGCTTAATGGGCAGTTTTTTCCCGTATTCTTTTACAAATACGCCGCCTTCCTTGTTGATGTCCGCCACCGCGGCCTTAATACCAAACACACCGCCTTCTCCAAATCCTGCAAACTTGCCGGTCAGTCCGGTGTCAACACCGACGGCGATGTAGGCCGGGGCATCCTTCGCGCAGGCGGTTTTGCCTATGAAGCCAAACGCAAAGAAGGTAAACAGAACAAGTATCCAGGATGTGATTCGACGAGTTTTCATGACAATCTCCTTTAAATGGTAACCAAGTTTTGACCGATGTTCATCTTATGGCATACGAAAAGGCAGACCTCCTTTTCCTCCTGCAAGATTTTCCCTTGTCGCTCATCCAAACCACTCAGTATCTGTGCGCAGCCAAGCTCCGTGCCATGGCATCACGGACAGATCTCCCATCATGGGCTGTCTCCTTTGCCCGTTCTTATCACCTCCCTGGCCACTGCCTTAGCAGCACAGCAGTGTGCCCTGAACGTTAATGTCCATTACCTTGCGCCAGTCTTCAAGACTCTGTTCCAGAAGTATCTCTCGATGGGCAATTCCGGCGCAGGTAACTAAGATGTTTATTGTGCCAAATTGTTCTGCCGCGCTCTCAACCAGTTGTTCAACCTGCGCTTCATCGGTCACGTCGCAGTAAACAGGCAGGACGCTGATTCCAAACCCTTGCAGCTCTTCTGCAAGTCTGTGCAAGGCCTCTTCTTCCACACTTGACAGCACCAGGTTTACCTGATTTACTGCCAATCCTCTTGCGACAGCAGTACCAAGGGCTCCGGAGGCCCCCGTTATCAGAGCTGTTTTTCCCTTAAGATCAAACAGCCTTGAAGTTTCGAACTCCTTGGGGTCTTTCTTTGAAGGGAGCATAGCTTTTCCTTTTCT
The DNA here is from genome assembly GCA_964527475.1 of uncultured Syntrophaceae bacterium. GTDB lineage: Bacteria > Desulfobacterota > Desulfomonilia > Desulfomonilales > Desulfomonilaceae > CAZGNL01. Next base: position 2,451 of record CAZGNL010000006.1, on the reverse strand, counting down.
TCCCCGGTGGTCGACATCGACGTCTGTGAACAGGACGTTCAGAGAGCCTTAAGCATCAACGGCATCCTCAACCACCCAGTTTGCATCTTCTCTACTTACAGGAACCACAGCCCACACTATTGGCCCGGTCAGGCTAACCGATAATAATGCCGGCCATCCTGCGGGAGCCTTATGAATCGTATCCCAGGGCCGGAAAGTCAATCTCACCCTCATCCCTCTCAACACTCACCTCAACGCCCGGCAAAAAAGGCAGCAGATTCATCGCTTCGAGGTGCTCAAATGAATCCGACTGTCGCAAAAGAACTACTTCCCTACAGCGTTCAGCATCTAACAGGGTTTCGAATGGCCCACAGCCCGGCCACCCAGAGATTGAGTCGCGAATGCAATCAAAGGCTTGCAGGTCTGTAGAACCTTAAATTGGGGAATGAGCATGGGCAAATCCATTCTGCTCGACGGACCGACTCCAACATAGATTCTTAGGTAATACAATTAGTGTGCCATTCCCGGCGAACATCCTGTGTGGCTTACTAAGGTATCGAAACTAAATGATTTAATTCTACCCTGAAATGTGAGTAAAAGCCTTGGGCTTACAGCGGGCCTGACGATATGTCGCCACATCGGCTAAATCTCGCTAGCCTTGTCGGTGTGGCGGAAAAACCGGGCCACGGCTCCATTCGCGTAATCGAGGAGCCCTTGTGATAAAACCTGATGCCGCAAAAGGGAACTTTGTTGCAGCCGACGCAAAAGGTATAGCCTGCAGCTTCCTGATTCCCATCGTTTTGGCCATCGCGTTTCACTTCTTCAGTGGACCTCATGGCACTTTCTCCGGCCAAATCAAAAAAAGCAGCGCTTAACCGGCAGGCGCCCCTGCATACTTTGTCACCGATTGGTAAACCTTGGTATTCTTAACCAAACCCATAATACCATTGGGTGCAGCCACCATGATGATGATTAGGAGACAACCTTGAATGATCATGCTGATCCCGCCAAACCGAGCCAAAGTGAACTGCAGGAATACCGCAATGATCGTTCCGATAATCGGCCCGATCTCCGTGCCGATGCCGCCGATGACAACGGCCAGTATCATGGTCATGGTCCAATTCATGGAAAAGCAGGCAGTCGGCGAAATATACCCCTGGTATATGAAAAAAACGGCCCCGGCGATGGCGGTGACAAAAGCGCTGATCATGAAGGCGATCAGTTTCAATTTGAAAATATTGATCCCCAGACTGGATGCAGCCTCGTCGTTATCCCGTGTTGCCGCAAGTCCCATCCCCATTTTGGATGACAGGATGGCTCTCATGATAAAGATTGACGCAACACCGATGATGATGGCCATCCAGTACAGATTGGTCATGCTGAAGTTTTCGATTCCCTTTCATCCGACAAGTGCGTACTTCGTCTCATGTAGGGCGTAGATTTTGAGTATGAAGAACTGCTTGTCTCGAAAGCCATATGCTTGTCTTTGCATGGTTTTTATCTTGTTGTTGGTTCCTTCAAGGGGACCTGAAGAGATCCGATAGTCGTAGAATGCGAGAATCCCCGCTTTGTACGTCCTGAGAGTCCGGGCAAAGGAGTTGAGTACTGCAATCCCGGAGCCTTCGGCTCGTGCAATCCAGTCGTTGAGATGCAGTTCGGCGTTCTTCTTGGTATCCTGGTTCCAGAGTTGCCGGAGATCCTCTTTCAGATAGTAGGCGGGGGTGAGAGGTTTGTTCAATGTCAAAGCTTCTTCCAATCGTTCACGTTCGTTACGTTCCGGGTTGAGATTCTCGGGGTTCTTCAAGAGGAGCCAACGGGTTCCCTTGAGTACTTCCTTCTGACGACAGTCTTCAAGCTCACGATGGAGATCTCTTCTCAATTGGGTGAGCTTCTCATTGATGAGCTTCACGAGATGGAAGTGGTCAAAGACAATCGTGGATTCAGGCAAATAAGCCGTAACTGCGCTGATATACGCCTTGGACATGTCCATGGCGACCGCTTCGACTTTTGCCCTGGAGGCCTTGAGACGTTTCCAAAAAGGGTCCAGTGCTTCTGCGCCCTTCCCATCACCGACAAAGGCCACTGCGCCGCTTTCGAGGTCCAAAACCACCGTCAAGTATCTATGGCCGTGGCCGACCGCGATCTCATCGATAGCAATCCGTTTGAGATGTCTCAACCTGGGCTTGGAATATTTTCGCTTCAGATACCGTTTCTGAATGTCTTTGATCACATCCCAACTCACACCCAGATGGTCGGCCACGTCCTTGATGGTCATGTGCCGGGAAAGCTCCAGCGCATAGCGTTCAAACTGCCGAATGAACCGTCGATTTTCCTCCGCAAACTGGATTTTCACCTGACGAACCGCGCCGCATTCGCGGCACTCAACTCGCTGTACCGGCAATTCTACGATGATTCGCTTGAACGCTATTCCCGGAGCCCTGAACCGCCGTTGCGTGCTCCCTCGTCGTATCA
>CAZGNL010000005.1:2973-71047 GCA_964527475.1 uncultured Syntrophaceae bacterium | reverse complement strand
CCGGCTTGCCCAGCAGTGCTCTTTATCACTTGTTTGAACGCGCATTGGTATTACGAGTGCCCCCGTACCGCCTGAAGGATTGCACCACACGCGTTGATCGAACTTGACATTGGGCCTAAAATTCATATCTGTTTATAACGATGAATATACCAGCGCGGCGCGAGCAACTCACAATCATGATGTCCCTTTTCCGTATATATGCCGTCAAGTCTGCGCCTTGCACTTGCGCGCATCCCTGGTGTGCCCGGGAGGTCGAACATGGCGTCTGAGGATCTTTACGCGGTGCTCGGCGTCAGTAAGGACGCGGACACCAATTCAATAAAGAAGGCTTATCGCAAGCTTGCCAGGAAATACCATCCTGACGTGAACCCCGGAAACAAGGAAGCGGAAGAAAAGTTCAAGAAGGTTTCCGAGGCCCACGACATTCTCGCCGACGAAAAGAAGAGGAATAATTACGATGAATTCGGCGCCGAGGGCTTGCAGGCCGGCTTTGATCCCGAGCAGGCCCGGCGTTTCCGACAGTGGCAGCACGCAGGCGCGCGCGGAGCCGGCGGTGGTGGATTCTACCACGATTTCTCCTTTGACGGCGGGGACATCAGATATGGTGGGATTGACGACGTCTTGTCGAACCTTTTTGGAGGCGGTGGAAGCAGACGCGCCGGCAGGGGCCCCAGGAAAGGGCAAGACGTGGAATCGAGTTTGGAAGTGGATTTCCTGACAGCCATAAAGGGTTCCACCACAAGGGTGACTCTGCAGAAAGGGATCGACGATCAAGGAGCGCCAAAGTCGGAGACTATCGACGTCAAGATCCCCGCGGGCGTGAACGACGGCTCACGCATCAGGCTTGCCGGGAAGGGTGAACCGGGCTTTGGGGGAGGCACGGCCGGAGATCTGTATATCCTGATTAAGGTGAGGCCGCACGGGGGCTTCGAGCGGGACGGGGATACGCTGAAGGTTGAGATTCCCGTGACGGTGAGCGAAGCCATGAAGGGGGCTCAGGTGTCAGTGCCCACACCGGACGGACAGGTACAGTTGAAGGTCCCACCGAGCACAAAATCGGGGCAGGTTCTGAGGCTCAAGGGGAAAGGCGTTCCCAACATGAAGACCAAGGTCCCGGGCGACATGTATGTCACCATACGGGTACAGGTCCCCCAGACTGCCGATGAGCAAGCCCTCAAAGCGGCCGAGACGCTCGACAAATTCTATGATAAAGACATTCGGCAAAGCATTCGACTCTGAAATGGAAAGAAATTCTATGCTTGGCATCGCCCTTCTAAGGCATGCGAGCGGGAATGACAATGCATCAGGATCACTACTATAGGAAGCAGATCATCGAGATGTTCGAATGCGACGAAGAGTTCCTGGACACCCTGGAGACCGAGGAACTAATATGTGCAACGTGCGTGGAATCATTTGAGGAAAGGGTCTATCCTGTTGACCAGGTGGAGCGAATCCGGGTCATCACCAACCTGATCAAGGACCTGGACGTGAACATCCCCGGAGTGGCGGTCATCCTGGAGATGAGAGACAACATGTTGCGCATGCAACAAAGATTTGACATGATACTCGAAGTCCTTTCCGTGGAACTGCGGAAGCGCGGGTCTTGAAGTATCAGACTTTCTCAGACTACAAAATTCGGTAATGACTTGTAGCAGTTGCCAAAAGTTCTGTCTGATTGAAAGGTGATTCCCGCACATTGGGAAAATCCCCCCTTGCCCCCCTTTGACAAAGGGGGGCAAGGGGGGATTTTAGCTCTGTGAGCATCGGAACCGGATTTGAAATATCGGTCAACTATTTTGACACTTGCTATAACAGCCCCCCCCCCCGACCTTGATGGAGAGCATTGTTTGGCCTCTCTGAACGCTTTCAAGAAGAGTATTGACAGCAGACTTGATCCGACACCGAAACGAGACCGGACGTTCGGCTTTGTTGCGGTTGTTCTGATGATTCTCGTGCAGGCCGCGTTTCCTTCCCATTCCGAGTCCGTGGAAACCCCTGCCGCGCTGTTGAAGCAGGCCAAGATGGAGACAGACCCGGTCAAACGGACTGAGATTCTGGATCGCGCTTTGGAGGACGGGCGGGCAAGAGGGAGACTGCGCCACTCGCTCTACTACGAGCGTGGCATGGCGTACAAGGAGATGAAGGATTGTTTTAGGGCCATTGACAGCTTCAGATCCTCGTTGGGCCATTCCTGGAAACATATTCCTGCGCTCATTGAAATGGCGCACTGTTTGATAATCGTTGACCAGATCGACAGAGCCTCCCGGATTGTGGAGCGCGTCTTGAAAACCAGGCCGGAGTCGGGCAGGCCTTATGTCTTGAGAGGGATGATCTACGAAAAACAGGGGGCCCTTTCCAGGGCTAGGGATGAATATACCAGGGCTCTCAACTATGATACACACTCGACCATGGCCCTGGAGTTGAGGTCCAAGGCCCTACTAAAAGCGGGACAACCCCGGGCCGCTCTCGCTGATATCAATTCCCTGGCCCGTCTGGCGCGGCATGATCCCGATGTCTTCGTGACCCGTGCGCGGATTCATCTCAAGCTCAAAGAGTACGCAGACGCGCTTGCGGACTACAAGACCGCAGCGAAGCTTGCACGGGATGATGATCGGATCGTAAAGGAGAAGGCCCAGGTCTTCTTCAAGATGGATCAGCCGCAAAAGGCTCTGGAGGTCCTGTCCCTTTTCACGGACAAACGCGGGAAGGACGCTGCAATATCGGTGCTCCAGGCCCGGGCCCACATCCTGCTGAAAAACTATTCCAAGGCGGAGAGAATGCTGCGGCATGTGCCGGCTGGAGATCCTTCCCACGCGTCGGCTCTTCTGTACCGCGGTGTAGCGCTGTCTCGCCGGGGCAAGTTTGATCAGGCCCTGTTTTACTTGAACCGGGCCATAGAGCTTCAACCACGTCTTGTGGAGGCTTTCAAGGAAAGGTCTCGAACCTTTACCGAACTCGGGGATCCCACGCGAGCAGCGGCAGACTTGAGCGCCGCGGCCGGCCTGGACCCGTCGGATGGTGAAATCTTCGCGCTCAGAGGATCGACGTTCGCCCGGAGAATGTTGTATGACGCGGCAATAGCAGATTTTAGTCGGGCTCTTCAATGTTTGCCGGGTGATCCGAGAATTCTGTATGATAGGGCCGCGGCCCTTATCCACAAAGATGAATTGGCCTCCGCGTTGAAGGATCTGGACCAGATCCTTGAGCGGTCGCGTCAAGCGGCTCGCGCGCTGAGCCTCCGGGGGATGATTCAATTCAGGCAGGGAGCCGACTCCAAGGCCGGCATGGATTTTGATCAGGCCGTCAAGGCTGATCCCACGGACCCCCTGGTATGGAACAATCGAGGATACTTCCTTTACAAAACCGGAAAATTCAAACACGCTATGCAGGACCTCAACCGGGCCCTGGACCTGGACCCCAAGTATGAGAAGGCACGCTACAATCTGAGCCTCGTCCTGAGGAGGCGGCAAGCCCCTTAGGGCTTGTCACAAAATAACGTTGGCATTCCCCTGTAGGGGCGGACCTATGGGGCCGCCCTTTCCAGCGTGCGCACCCCTACATTGGGACAGACACGCAGAGCCTGCCCCGGACACCGATCCGGGGTCTGCCCCTACAATTCGTCAGCAACCTGTTGCAAGGTTTGTTTTGTGACACACCCTTAGTGTCGGCGCCCTGAGGTGGGCGTCAACAGAACCGAGCTATCGCCATGAGCAACAATCGCTACCGAGCGGTGCTGTGTGACCTGGACGGCACAACAAATCGGGGAAAGACTCCGATCCAGGGCGCGGCAACCGTTATCCGGAACCTTACGCAGAAGGGCATCCGCTGGATGTACCTTTCCAACAACGCTACTCTCCTGGCATCCCACATGGTCGCTCGGATCAACGATCTGGGATTCCCGGTTTCCGAGGGTCAGGTTGTGAATTCAGCTTCCGCTCTCATACACACCCTGACGAAGGACAGGCAAGATGCGGTAGTGATGGTGGTGGGTGAACCCCTGTTGATTGAGGGTATAGAAGCCGCCGGAATCAGGGTGACCGAAGATCCCTCAGCCGCTGATATAGTGATCACCGCGATGGATAGGGGCTTCAGCTACGACAAACTCAACCGAGCCCAGAATGCCATTCATCGGGGCGCTCTGTTCTGGGCCACCAATCAGGACGCGAGTCTGCCCGTTGAGGACGGAGTCCTTCCAGGCGCGGGAAGCATCGTAGCCGCGGTCGCTGTTGCCGCCGGAAAACAGCCGGATCGGGTCTTCGGTAAGCCTTCCCCTGACATGGCCCAATTCGCCCTGGAAATCCTTGGACTCGAACCCGAATCATGCCTGGTGGTCGGCGACCGAATGGAAACCGATATACTCCTGGCCAAGAACGTGGGGATGGATTCCGCGTTGGTGCTCACCGGCGCCACATCAACACAGGATCTCCTCAATTTCCCCTTCACACCCGACCATGTGCTTGAAAGCATCGCAGATCTGCCGGATCTGTTTGATTGATGTGTCCAAACAAGTCCGGAATGCACAGTGAGGGTCCGCTTACCGTCTTCGAGGCCGGACTCGTCCGCTTGCCGGGGGCGGCTTGTAGCCATTCACTTTACGCGGGGCAATTCATGCACATCCAACCTTTTGAGAAGCTGCCGAGGCAAGTCTTCGTAGGGGCGACGCATGCGTCGCCCTCTTCTCGTCGCGTATCACGTAGAGCCGACCTCTAATGGCCATCGTGGCGCCTGTTCCACCGAGTCGTTCGGAAATGGGCTATGGGTCATACCCCGTATGAAGAGGGCGCAGCATGCTACGCCCCTACGCAGACCGGCTCCCGACAGCCTCTGAATTTGTTGTATCTGGTCTAATTCCCCCTGATGACTGTCTGGTCACAGCGGCTTGTGGCCCTGCTCGGCCCTGAATTTGATTCTCTGACTAGGGAATGCTATAGTTGTTCTAGATATTTTCGATTCTGTGGCGGAGGGATTTCAGCCACAATGCCATTTCAGGGCAGCCCAGCGTATCTGTTCGGTGTAGGCTGTCTGTGGTTGTGTCGCTTCGCGGCGCCTGGCGGCGCAGGCCATACAGGGTAACGAGGGGAGCGTGTGGAAGAAGTTTTCTAATTTCGTGGTACCGGACAACCTTGCTGATTGGGCCAGTGATCTCGGGCTGCTTGTTTCCGTGGCGGGCTTTGTTGTTACGATCATCATCGTCTTGCGGTCAAAGAAAGCTGCCGAAGCTGCAAAGAACGCTGCGATGAAAGTTCAAGAGGATATGTCGCGTTTCGACCTCATCGCTGAGCTTTCCACTGCCATCAGCGGTATTGAGGAAATAAAGAGACTTCATCGCGAAGGAGCCTGGCACATCTTGCCGGACCGATACTCAGCAGCTAGAAATGCGGTGGTGGCCATTATTAGGGCAAGTCCAAGTCTGGCGGCGGATCAAGAAATCGAATTGCAGCGTACCAAGCAACACTTGATCAACCTGGAAGGCCAGGTTGAGAAAGCGCTTGCTACGAAAGGCCCCTTTCCGCATTTCCCGGAACTGAACAGAATTATGTCCGAACAGACAGACATCTTGAATGCGATGCGGGCCGAGACGAAAAAAGACATGGGTAGGTCAGATCATGGAAAATGAAAAGCTGTGGGCGCTAATTCGAAAACTGAAGGCAAGGACTCTCGAGGACCGAGTGGCGTGGGAAGGAACCACCAGAGAGAACGCGTACCAAGCGGCGTTTCCAGGGTATTCAATAGTTATTTCCAACGTGGCGGACGAGGAGTGGGGTCGCGACGATTATTTCTTGAGTATTTATGACACTGAGGGCCGGTTAGTCGAGAAAGTGAGCGATGCCCAGTTGGACGCTGGCATGGCGAAAAAAGAGGCGCATGGTCTGTTGGGAGAAGTTTTCGACGCCGCAAGAAGACAGGCACTAGGGGTAGATGAAGCCCTCGATGCCGTGATGCTGGCCCTTGACCAAGATGTAGCAATGTGAAGAAGTTCACGCCAGATCTATCCGCCTATTAAGGTCCGAATCGGAACTACGTAAACCTGATGAACTGATTGCACCTCATGACAAGCGCAAACTCGCGCAGATCAGTGGAGCAGTCGGCCCAGTTGGAGTTTTTTGCGGGGGGCGCCGGGGGGCGGTTTTTTGTAGAAAAAAGAGCCCCCCGGCAAGCTCTGTTTTCCGCTCGCCTAATGCTCTTGAAATTCTTCCGGGAATTCTTCTCTGAGCATTGCCTCGTATTCCGCTTCCCATTCATCACCGAACATTTCCCGGCACATCTTTTCCATGTCTTGCTTGTACCCTACCGGGTCGGTGAGCTTCCACTGCAACTGTTCGGCCTGGTGTTTTTCGTGCGCGGCCTCCTCTTGGGGGGTGGTGGTCAAGAGGCTGAAGGCCTTATCCAGATCAGTCATTTGCTTATCATCATTAGATTTTCCCATTTGGCGGCTCCCTTGGTCCGGTGAGTTCTGCAAAGATCACAGTGTGGCATTCTGCATTTTTGGGGCGCGGGAAGCAAGAGAAGAGATTATGAGCCACAGAGAGCACCGAAAAAAATATCTTATCAGACTCTCGGTGCTCTCTGTGTCCTCTGTGGCTCAATATTCTTATTCTTTTTCCACTGCGTCTCTGAGGATCTTATCATAGGCATTGTTGAACGGCGAACCCGTATCACAGTTCGTGCGCTACGGGCTTGTTTAGGACTATTCGTTCCAGGTTCAGCCGCACATCATAGACTATAATCTCAACGCCATTCCTCAGGACTTTGCGGAGTTCGAGGCCGTACGCGGGATCTATATCATCCGCGGGCCTGAAAGAGGTTGAGTCCATTCTTTGTATGAGGAAGAAGATTACTCCCCTGTGGCCTTGATTCACTTGCTCTTGGAGTTCCTTAAGGTGCTTGAGTCCCCGTGACGTGACCGCATCGGGGAAATAGGCCGCATTGTCTCGGATCAAGGTGCAATTCTTGATTTCCACGTAGCAGCGGCCTCGATGGGGGTCTTCGAGCAGTATGTCTATCCTGGAATTGCGGCCGTATTTTACCTCGGTCCGGAGGGATTCATACCCGCTAAGTGAATCGATTCGTCCGGCCCGGATGGATTCTCGAACCAGCCGGTTGGGTACTGAGGTGTTCACACCCACCAGGGATCCGGGCATCCGGATCATTTCCCAGGTGTATTTTAGGCGTCTCTTGGGATTGTCGCTGCGGGACAGGTAAACAGGTCTGCCCGGTTCCGAACAGGTTTTCATGCTTCCTGAGTTGGGGCAGTGAGCGATAACCACATGGCCGTTTCGCAGCTTCACGTCAGCCATGAAACGTTTGTAACGTTCTATGAGGATACCCTGAATCAGCCTGGGCCAGACGATCGAAGCGTCGTGTGATTGGGAATCGATCTTTTTCACGGGACTTCTGCGGTTTCCGACCTCATACCAAGTTGCGTTCAAAGCAGTACAGTGTACAGGTGAGGGACCGAGTCTCGAAATCCCCCCTAACCCCCCTTTTTCAAAGGGGGGGACCGGCACCACCCCCCTTTAGCAAAGGGGGGCAGGGGGGATTTTTTCCTTCCGGACTTGAGCCATATGTTCCCTCTTTGAAAGCGCATTGGTATCACAGGCTTGACCGGACTCCGTGGAACACGGAGCAATATCATTGAACGCAAACCAATATCACTCGGGTTCGAGGTTTGCCAGCTTGTCAAGGGCTTCGCGAGCCGCTCTCTGGGCGGCTTCTTTCTTGCTGGTTCCTTCGCCCTCTCCCCAGAGGTCTTCTCCGAGGAACACTGCCACCTGGAAGTTTTTGCGATGTTCCTCTCCCCATTGGTCCACCACTTTGTATGTCGGGGTCACGCCAAACGTTGCCTGTGTCTTTTCCTGGAGTCTGCTCTTAGAATCGTCTATGCCGTTGCGGGTGGAGCACCCCTCAATCAGCGGATAGAAATGTTTCTCAATCATTCTTTCAGCGTCAGCGTAACCGCCGTCAAGGTATACCGCGGCCACCAGCGCCTCTAGCGTGTCGGACAGGATGGAGTCGTTTTCCCGGCCCCCGGACATCTCGTCTCCCTTGCCCATTCTCAGAAAACGTGCAAGGTCCAGTTGCTTCATGAGCTGTGCCAGAGCGGCTCGATTCACGAGGCTCGCCCTCTTTTTCTGTAGTTCACCCTCGTCGTCTTCAGGGCATTCCTGGTAAAGTATGTCCGCTATCACCAGCCCGAGCACCGCGTCTCCGAGGAACTCCAGGCGCTCATTGTGGTCCGCGCACGTGTCCCGATTTTCGTGCCAGTAGCTTCTCCTCGTGAGAGCGGCCAGGAGTTGGGATTGGTCCTCGAAACGATGTCCGAGGATCCTCTCGATTTCCTCCGGGTCATGGTTGAAGTTATCTTCGCTCACAGCTTCTCCAGCGATTCTGAGAGTCCTTTGCTCCGGGAATGAGCGGTGAGATCGTAAAACAGCGGCGTCACCGACACATATCCCTCGTTGACTGCGGTGATATCGCTCCCATTGGCTGTGTCGTTTGCGGTGGCCTCGCCGGACAGCCAGTAGTAGCTTTTGCCTCTGGGGTCCTCGCGTCGCTCAAAAGTCTCTCTCATCTTTGTCAGGGCTTGCGTGGTAAGCCTGAAGCCTTCAACCTCATCCGGCGGGAGCGCGGGCACGTTCACATTCAGGGCTACGCCCGGCGGAAGCCCGTTTTCCAGCACCCAGTGGGCGAGTTTTTCCACATGAGGGAGCACCCAAGGGAAGGGCGGGTCCTGCTTGCGGGCCACGGAAACGGCAATGGCCGGGACCCCCAGAATGGCTGCCTCTGTCGCGGCCGAGACGGTCCCGGAGTAGAGAACATTGATACCAAGGTTGGGGCCGTCATTGATTCCCGATATCACAAGATCAGGGGGCCGATCCAAGAGCGCGTGCAAAGCCAACTTTACCGCATCCGCGGGTGTGCCTCCGACTCCGTAACCGTAAAACTCGCCGTTCTTGGTCACCTCATGGACCCTTACCGGATCGTACAGGGTTATAGCGTGTCCGACAGCGGTCTGCTCGTTCTCAGGGGCTGATATGACCACTCGGCCCACTTTCTCGGCCGCGATCCTCAATTGCCGGAGGCCCTCCGCGTGGATGCCGTCATCGTTGGTGAGCAAGATTAGAGGCCGGTCTTCCTTCATTGCAATTCCGTGCAGGCCTTTCGGATACGATCCAGTCCCTTGCGGATGACCTCGTCGCCGGTCGCGAATGAAAGCCTCACATGGTCGTCCGAACCGAAAGGTTCCCCCGGAACGCACGCCAGATGGTGATTTTCCAGAAGGTACCGTGCGAAGTCCGTGGAACCCTCAATGCCTGCCTTGCCATGGTACGAGGAAGTGTTCACAAACGCGTAGAAGGTCCCGTCAGGCTTCACCAGGGAGAGCCCGGGGATAGCGTCGATCTCGGACGTCATCAGGTTCCTGCGGCCTTCAAAGATCTTCCGCATGCGGCCCACTTCGTCCTGTGGTCCGGTGAGCGCTTCCACGGCAGCGGCCTGCGCCGTGGATGAAGGGTTGGAGGTCGATTGACTCTGGATATTGGTGGCCGCCTTGACCAGGTCTACTTTGGTCGAGGCCAGGTAACCGATTCGCCACCCTGTCATGGCATAGGTCTTGGACACACCGTTGAGCATGATTGTGCGGTCCTTCATCCCCGGCAAGGAAGCAAACGGGGTAAAGGTCTTTCCGTCGAAAATCATCTTGTCGTAGATGTCGTCCGATATGACCAGTAGATTATGCTCTTCCGCGAGAGCGGCCAGCTTTTCCATCAGATCCAACGGGTACAGAACGCCTGTGGGATTGGATGGAGTGTTGATCAGCAACACTTTGGTGGCCGAGGTGATCCGCGATTCCACATCTGCCGGGGACGGCAGCAGTCCGCTCTCTTCACTGGATGGAACCACGACGGGAACACCCTCTGCCAATGAGACCATCTCAGGATATGAGACCCAGTAAGGGGCGAACATGATCACTTCGTCTCCCGGATCCAGTATGGCCTGAAAAAGGTTGTACAGGGAGTGCTTTGCTCCGCACGAAACCAGGATTTCCTCAGGCCGGTAATCCAGACCATAGTCTTCGGAAAACCTATGTATAACGGCCTTCTTCATCTCCGGCGTTCCACCGACCGGTGTGTAGAAGGTCTCACCACGATCCAGAGACCGCTTCGCGGCCTCCCGTATGTGGGTTGGGGTAGGAAAGTCCGGTTCTCCCGCGCCGAAGCCTACAATGTCTACTCCCTGGCTCCTTAATTCCTTGGCCTTTGCCGAGATGGCGAGGGTTGCCGACGGTTTCAGGTTGCGGGCCCTTTTAGATAAAATATTCATGATCTTTACTCCTGTCGGTTCTTCTTCGGCTATTATCAGAGCTTGGGCGTGTTGGGGAACTTGCTTTTCATGAGTTTGAGCACATAGTCCGGGACAAGGCCCTCCGGTGATCCGCCCGCGAGCACCGTGGCTTTGATGATCCTCGAACTGACATACAGGTACCTATGAGCGGTCATCAGAAAAAAAGTTTCAACATCCCTACTCAACTTGCGGTTCATGAGCGCAAGCTGAAATTCATACTCGAAATCGGATACGGCCCTGAGTCCACGAACAATCGCGCGGGACCCTTTGCTCTCCACATATCTGACGAGCAGTCCTTCAAAGGCCTCGCACTCGACATTGGGCATGTCCGCCACGCTGTGACGAATCATGTCCATTCGTTCCTCCAGGGTGAACAGGACCTCCTTCTCCGGGTTGATCCCCAGCGCAACGATTATTCGGTCAAACGGAATCAGCGCCCGCCGGATAATCTCCAGGTGTCCGTTATGGATCGGATCAAAGGTCCCCGGTAGAACTGCAATCTTCTCAGCCATAACCGCTCTTTCCTCCCTAGTGGATGAACATTCAAACATCGCCTGGATCGCGATGAAAGATTTCCAGCACGGTACCGCCGTAATTCCTTGAGAAACGCTTGCTGAACGCGGACGGAAGCTCGAGTTCGCTCTCGCCGGCTTCTCGCTCCACTATTACCAGGCCCTCCGGTTCGAGCAGGCCCGGAAACGCATCCGATGAAACCACAGCTAAAATCAAATCACTGCTGTACGGTGGATCCATGAACACTATCCCGAACACGCGACCCTGATCCGCCAATACCTTTAACGTCCGGACAGCGTCCATTTTCAGAATCGAAACACAATCTTCGATCCCGAAAGACCGGACCGTCCGGGAAAGGGCTTCAGCCGTCTTACGGTCTTGCTCTACGAATACCACTGATCCAGCGCCGCGGCTCAAGGCTTCCAACCCAAAGGCCCCTGTGCCCGCGAACAACTCCAGCACATGAGCCCCCTCCACAACCGTTCCCAAAACGCTGAACAGAGCCTCCCGCACACGGTCGGCCGTAGGCCGCACACCCGTGCCGCGCGGTGAAGGTATCCTGCTTCCTTTAAAGCGACCCGCAATGATTCTCATGTGACGAACCTCCATATATACCCTGTTTGCGCCCGGTTTTCAAGAGCGAGATTTTGAAAGGCGGTAAGAGTGAAGAGTGAAGAGTGAAGAGGTAAGAGAAGACTGGGGAGGGCGTTTTTGCAAAAACGCCCTCCCCAGACCCCTCCCGAAAAACTCTCAATTTGCGCCGGTTGGGTTTGGGAGCTTCGTTATAGGTGGGTAGCGGCCCGCCGGGCATAGGGAGCTTCGATAGAGGTGATAAAGAAGACGGTTACCGATGGTATGGGGTTATTGAGGCATAGGAGGGTTTGCTCGAAGCACGCAGTCATCGTGGAGGACCTTTTGACCCCACGTCGAGTGGCTCTCAATTTGCGCCGGTTGGTTTGGGAGCTTCGTTAGAAGTGGGTAGCGGCCCGCCGGGCATAGGGAGCTTCGATAGAGGTGATGAAGAAGACGATTACCGATGGTATGGGGTTATTGAGGCATAGGAGCGTTTGCACGAAGCACGCAGACATCGTGGAGGATCGTTTGACCCCACGTCGAGTGGCTCTCAATTTACGCGGGTTGGTTTGGGAGCTTCATTATGGGTGGGTAGCGGCACGCCGGACATAGGGAGCTTCGATAGAGGTGATAAAGAAGACTGTTACCGATGGTATGGGGTTATTGAGGCATAGGAGGGTTTGCTCGAAGCCCGCAGACATCGTGGAGGACCGTTTGACCCCACGTCGAGTGGCCCCAGACCAGTCGTGGAGCAGAGTGTAAGGCGCGCTCCTGTGTGTGCGCTCTCTTCATGACGGGCATCACGAGGAGCAAACCTGCGACCGCCATTGTGGGAGCGGCGCCACTGGTGGGGCAGGTCTTCGTAGGGGCTACGCATGCGTCGCCCTCTTCATGACGGGTATCACGCAGAACCCACCAACAATAGCCATTGTGAGGGCTTGACCCACGATTTCAGCTACCTTTTTGGTCGAGGCGTAGGTTACTGAACAGTTACGCCCGACGACAGCCATTCTCATTGACACAGGACACCATGACCAGCTAGACTCAAGTCCGAGGGGGATCTCCCCATTTGGATGCGAAATTCTTCTTCTTTCGCCGCCTAGGGCGTGGAATTCGGGGCTTTAGTAGCAATCAAGGCCCTGTGAGCCGCGAAAGCTGAATCTCGGGTATGACAACGAGTGAGCGCGGGGCTGTGGCGTCTGATTTCGGGCGAAAGCAACCAACCGATCTCTTGCGATTACAGGAGCCGGAAAGTGCCAAAAGAACACGTTTTCCTTTCATATTGCCATGACAACGACAAAGAGGTGGAGCAGCTCCGCAAGGATCTGATTGCGGCCGGTGAACAGGTTTGGTGGGATGGAGACATCAAGCCCGGCCAGAATATTAGACACGAGATTCGCGAGGCGATGGAGCGCAGCTACGCGGTGATACTCTGTTTTTCGAAAGAAACGGAAGCCAGAGAGGAATCAGGAATGTATCCTGAAGCGAGAGACGCTATTAGAGTGTACCGCGAATTGTCTCCCGGAAGCATATTCATCATCCCCGTCCGTCTGTCACGTTGCAAGATTCCTGGTTTCGATATTGACGGCCCCACCACTCTCCACGACCTGAAATATATTGATTTGTTTCCACCGTTAGAAAGAGCTGCAAGATTGAGCGACCTGATCGACTCCTTGAGGAGCGCTCCCGCCTACCCTTAGAGCGCTCCTCGGCGAACCACACAGCGTCGGGGAGCTATTACTATGTGCCGCGCCGCCTGGCGCATTGCGTGGATAGGTCGGATCTGCTGGATCGATTGAAGCAAATGCTGGTGGGGGGCGGAAAAGACAAGGTCGGGATTACCGGGACCCACTTGGGTGTCGGCCTGCACGGAATGGGCGGCATCGGCAAGTCCGTCCTGGCTGCGGAACTGGGGCGCGACGAAGATATCGGGCGTGCCTTCCCGGACGGCGTAATCTGGGTGGATGTCGGGCGGAACCCCCAAATCACGGAATGTCAAGCCGCTGTTGCTGAAGCTCTTCAGGTCGACATGACGATCTTCGAAAATCAGCGGCAGGGTCAAACGCGCCTTAGCAGATTGCTCGCGGACAAGTCCTGTCTGCTCATTCTGGATGATGTCTGGCAGGTCAGTCACGTCGAGCCGTTTGACGCTCTCGGACCCGATTGCAGGATGCTGATTACCACACGGGATGAGAGGGTTGTCACAGGGACGGGCGCGGATATTTGTCGGGTCGATATTCTTGGAGAAGAGCAGGCCCTTGAACTGCTGAGGCGCTCATCACAAACCCCGCCGGAGCAACCGCTCCCCCCTGAAGCGAATGATGTGGCCAAGGAATGCGGATATCTGCCATTGGCCCTGGCAATGGTTGGGGCGATGGTGCGGCACAAGCCTGTCGACCGGTGGGAATTCGTGTTGGAGCGGCTACGTGACTCCGATCTGGAGAAGATCAAACAGGACTTTCTCGATTACCCATACCCGGACCTGTTCAAAGCCCTCCACGTCAGTGTTGAGGCATTGCCACATGAATTTCAGGCCCGTTACCTCGATTTGGCTGTTTTTCCACAAAACTTTTCGGTTCCCGAAGCTGTATTCGAGACCTTTTGGCAGGATGAGGACTTGCCGGACCATGATCCCGCGGGTCTCATCGACCTGTTTGTTGAGAACTCTTTGGCACATCGCAGGAATTTGGACAGGATATTTCTTCATGATTTACAGTTTGATTATGTGCTGAAGAGGGCTGGCGACTTGACTGAATTGAGCAACAGATTGTTGGGAGCGTACGCCAAGAGATGCTCCGCGGACTGGGCCACAGGACCCGACGACGGGTACTATCACAGGTACCTGGTGTATCATCTGGTAAAAGCGCAACGACCCGACGAAGCAAAACAGGCCGCCGCAGCATTGCTGCTGGGTGTCCCCGGCCTGCATCCCGGGACCAGCCTGCGATGCTTCTCGGTGCTCGGGGAGCAGGCAAAGGACATCGCCAAGAAAGTGATCAAGGACACAGAAGCCCACCCCTGGGTTCAGAGCCGGTGTCTGAAGGTTCTGGGTAAAGATGCAAAGGATGATGCGAAACGCTTGCTCAAGGAGAGCAAGGCCCCGGGGGTGCTTTGCGTGTGTCTTGACCTTCTGGGCGCTGAGGCTGAGGATGATGCGAGACGCTTGCTCAAGGAGAGCAAGGACCAGGAGGTGCTTTGCCGGTGTCTTGACCTTCTGGGTGCTGAGGCGGAGGATGATGCGAGACGCTTGCTCAAGGAGAGCAAGGACCAGGAGGTGCTTTGCGTGTGTCTTGACCTTCTTGGTGATGAGGCAAAGGCAGATGCGCGGCGCTTGCTCAAGGAGAGCAAGGACCACCAGGTGCTCTGCCGATGTCTTGACCTTCTTGGCGCTGAGGCAAAGGCAGATGCGAGACGGTTGCTCAAGGAGAGCAAGAACCACGAAGTGCTCTGCCGATGTGTGGGCGTGCTTGGAGACGAAGCGCAATCTTTCGCAATAGAAAGAATCCGCAACTGGAAGCAGACGGACAACGGACTATTGGTTCGCTGTTTTCAGGTTGCGGGAGCAGCCCCCGAAGCTCGGGAGCCGTCGCAGGAAATCTTGAGAGCTTCGGCCGACCGTGTTCCCGCTAGAGTTCGTGCCGCAGGGCTTCGCGCGCCTTTTGACAGCGATTTGCGGGCCAAGCGAGCAAATGAAGTGCTTTCACACTGGCAGAGCCAATATCGTCCTTTGGTTTCAGCAGCTCTTACAGCGTATTGGAATGATCCGGACGGCGCGACGGATTATTGCAGGGCCATTCTGTGGGGTTGGATGGCTGAAATCAACTACCAGATAACGAACCGAAGACATCGATATGATGGTCACATTATCAAGGCGCTGACTCATCCCGCGCTTCGCGAAGAAGCCACACAAGCCGCACACGAGATGCTCGTACTGGAGGCCACGCAGCCGGGCTTTCTGAGCATGCATTTGGAGAAATGGGCAAAGGAAATTGTTGAAGGAATATGGCCACCCTGGACGAGCGCAGAAGAGGAACAAGATTAGTGGTAGGGAGGTCGCGGCTGGTTTTGACTCATCCGGCAATTTCCGCGCCAATTCTTCCATCCCAACATTGTGACACAGACTTCTGCATTGGACCGGCAGGCGATGCAGAGCCTTTCTCGTATGGATTTGCCTTTCCGTTCAAAACTTGAATGCCGTGGCGGGAAGCTGCGTAAAGAGCCCTCACCCTGCCCCTCTCCCGGAGGGAGAGGGGATTTTTGGGGGGTTCCCCCAGATTACTCATTCAAAGCCGAATCCGTATTACGCATCGCGACTGCCCTGTCTTGCCCGGAAAGGATCGAGGGGTTATTTTGTAAGAAGCGGTGTCTGAGCGCGTGTTTGTCCGCGTGTGGCGTTGGGAATGGAACGCGAAGACATCTCTTTTGGCCCAGGCAGGGGCTGAGCGGTAATTTCTGATGTTCAATGGGAACGGGTAAACCGTGTTGAATTCCGGTAATCCAAGCGTATTCTTACGATTTCTGACTATCTTTTTGCCTGTTGTGGTTTTGCTGTCGGTCATAGCGACTGCTGCGTATAGAATGGAGAGCGCTCGCCGCATAGAGAAGCTGGAAGCCTCGGAGAGATCCATCGTTGAAGTGGAATTCCGGACCCTTGCCAATGATTTCCGAATGATATTGTCGGATTTGAGGCTGGTAAGTAGCCTGCCGCATTTGAAGGAGTTCCTGGATACGGGCACGCGCTCCAGTCGAGAATTTCTGGCCCAAGACTACCTTGCGTTCAGCGCTGCCAAGCGGATCTACGATCAGGTGCGGTTCCTGGACGAGCGTGGAATGGAGATTGTCCGTGTGAATTTCAATAACGGAAACCCCATACTCGTTCCTGAGAATAGGCTTCAGCCCAAGGGCCGGCGGTACTATTTCATTGATACGTTTCAGCTCCAGTCAGGAGAAGTATACGTCTCTCAATTTGACTTGAATGTTGAAAGAGGAAGGGTGGAACGCCCGTTCAAACCCATGATACGCTTCGGAACACCGGTATTCGACAGTAGCGGCAAGAAACGGGGGATTGTTGTTCTCAATTATTTGGGGGCCGGACTCATTGAGCATTTGAGGGAATCCGCGGCCGCGTCATCAGATCAGATCATGCTCTTGAACCGGGACGGGTTCTGGCTGGCCGGCCCCAGGCGGGAGGACCTCTGGGGATTCATGTTCAAGACAAAGCACCGCAGAAGATTCGCGAGGGATTGCCCCGACGCGTGGCAACGAATATCCAGTGCGGATTCCGGTCAGTTCCGCGATCAGAAGGGCCTTTACACCTTTGCCACCGTGTATCCGAGCATGAGCGCTCCTGGGTCCCGCGATCGGGGCACGGGTCGGGCCCCTGCAACCCCCCGGTACTGGAAGATCGTGTACCACGTGCCGGAAAAAGACCTCACGCCCATGACCCGTCAATTTCTGATTGCTCACCTGGCGCTCACCGGCCTATTGGCCACATTGGCCGCAACAGGGGCTCTGCTCCTGGCACGCGCTCAGCACAGACGCAAGACCGCGGAAGAGGCCAGAGAACGCATGCTCGATGACCTCACTGTTGCTCAGGCTGATCTCGACTACAAGGCGACTCACGACGAACTGTCCGGCCTATGGAACCGCCGCGCAATCCTGGAGAAACTTGAAGAGGAGTTGGCTCGGGCGACCAGGGAAAACTCGTCGCTCGCGGTAATAATGGCCGATGTGGACCATTTCAAGGGAATCAACGATAATCATGGGCATTTGGCTGGCGACGCGGTCCTGCGAGAGGTCGCACGGAGGATCAGATCATCCTTGCGGGCCTACGATTCCATGGGTCGGTACGGAGGGGAAGAGTTTGTCATTATCGTTCCCGGTACCGACACCGAAGAATCAAGGGAAATCGCGGAACGGGTGCGTTCGGATCTGAGTGACAGACCGATACAGACTCCGGACAATGATTTCAAAGTTACCGTAAGCCTCGGAGTAGCGCTCGCCGACCCCACGGAGAACATCGATCTGAACAGCGTCTTGAGGTCGGCTGATGAAGCTCTGTACCGCGCAAAGAAGGCCGGACGAAATCGCGTCGAGACCTCGTGGCCTTCCAGTGAGTTGACAGCCTGACGATATCCGGAGTGGGGCGCGTCTTCCCACCAGGCGTCATCGATCGGCCGCCCATTTCCCGCATTCTGAAACCAGGGTCCGGGCCGCGTTTAAGTCTTCTTCAGCCGTTTGCAGCCACCGCTGGACCTGGTATCGGTTCTCACTCCGACTCATGGATCACGATCGCTCTCAGAATTCCGTACTTCTCGAAGACGACTCGTGCCATGGCCGTGTCTCTCCCGAACACGCGCAAACCGGTCCTGAACCCTAGGTTCGGCCCGCTACTGTTTCTTCGATGTCGGCGGTTAGCTCCACTCCGTCGGTCCTCGCTTTTCCTTTGGCCCAAATCTGCTTGTCGCGTATCTGAATGTTGTTCAGGGCCAGTTCTCTGATAGCGCCTTTGAGCAGAGGGAGTTCTCTTATTTCGCCTACCTCTCTGATCTTCAGGAACAGCGGATGGGTCTCCCTCTCCTCACCGGAGGATTGGGGCCGGATTTCCCGTCTCCACTTCTCCCAGAGCGTGTCCCATGATCCGCCCTGAACCGGGAATCGGCAAAAGGAGATCACAGGACCGCGATCCAGGGTCTCGGTGACCAGATGGACCATTATGCCGTGCTCTTTTTCGTTGTCGTCTATGATTTCGTGGATACACTCCTGCCAGGTACCCCTGGGACCCCAGGGTAGGGCGGGGTGTATGTTGACGATGTCGAGATCTCTAAGCTCCGGATCGCCGATTATGAGCATGTAACCGGCCATGACGACCATGTCAACCGGGTCTTGACCAACCACTCTCATTACTTGTTCGCCGAAAAAGTCGCGCCACTCCAACAGCGTTGGATTCGCGTCTATAACGTTCGGACTCTCAGCCAGGCCCTGTTTTCTCAGTTCAGGCATGAATCGAAGATGTGAGAAGGTCTTGACCGGGATTCCCATGGAATCGGCCATGTCCAGGAAGATCTTGCGTTGGCGGGCTTCTTCGTTTTCCGGGCCGTCGCCGGACTCCCTGTGACAGAATATCCATTCTATCCTGGCGTCGTACCCGCGTTGAGCGATGTCATCGTAGACTGTCTGCAAAAGATTTCGAGCCGCCTCATCGCGGCCGGTGGAAAACCATCCGATTCTGAAGGTCATTGGCTATCAACCTCCCTGTGTGATGGGGAACTCCTGTGGAAATAGAGGCGTTGGGCAGATCCCCGAGTTCAGGCTTTGACCCACTATCCAAGAGGGCGTAGCATGCTACGCCCCTACGCCCCCATAGGCGTTGACTTAAGGGACCCAGACTGCTTAGTCCAGCCGTCATTCCGGCGAAAGCCGGAATCCAGTCTTACAGATAAGAGCCTGGACCCCGGCTTTCGCCGGGCTGACGATGAAGAAGACGATGCAACCGGCACCGTATTTTGACCGTTTTTTGGTCTAAGTTAACGCATATGCCCTACGCCCCTACACCCATATCCTACCATGCCGCGAACATTTTCATGCTTCGTTGTACCTCGATTATTTGCGGCATGGATGTTGGTGTGAAAGCCTTCCTTGTTGGCGGAGGGGCCGGCCCCATGTGTGGGAGGCGGAGCCTCCGGGCATGCATTCCCAGGCAGAGCCTGGGAACGAGAAGGCCCCCCCTTTTTGAAAGGGGGGGAACGGGCGGACTTGCTTGGAACGAGCCGACAATTACTCGATTCGGACAGAACTGCCGACAAACCCGATGATTTCTCGTTTCACCGTTTCAATCGCGGGTCCAGGGAGTCTCTGATTCCTTCGCCGAGCAGGTTGTACGCCATCACGGTTATGAGTATCGCGAACCCCGGGAACATGGACAACCACCATGCGATCTCAATGTTGTCCTTTCCTTCGGTCAGCATGTTTCCCCAGGAGGGATCCGGGGGTTGCACGCCGATACCCAGGAAGGACAATCCCGACTCCACGAGCACCGCGGCCGCCACTCCCAGGGTGGCTGACACGAGCACCGGGGCCATGGCATTGGGCAGGATGTGAAGAAAGATTATCCTAAAATCTCCCGCGCCCTGGCTGATGGCCGCTTGAACGAAATCCCGCTCACGAATGGTTAGGAATTCCGCGCGCACAAGTCTGGTAACTCCCATCCAGGATGTCACTCCGATCACTACCATAATGTTCCAGATGCTCGGTCCGACAAACGCTATCACAGCCAGTATCAGAAAGAACGAAGGAAAACACAGCATGATGTCCACGAATCGCATTGTTATCCGATCAACCATGCCGCCGTAGAAACCCGCGAGCGCCCCGAGGACGACCCCGATCAACGTTGAGATGCCGACCGCAACGAAGCCCACACTCAATGACACTCCCGCTCCGTGGATCATTCGTGATAGAACGTCCCGGCCGAGTCTGTCGGTTCCGAGCCAATGGGCTGGTGACGGCGCTTCCAGAATGCGGGATGTATCAATCATATCATACGGATACGGCGCGATAATGTCAGCAAAGATAGCCACTATGAACAGCAGCGCAACCACGAAAAGGCCTGCCATAGCCATCTTGTTCTTAGCGAGTCTGTTGGTGAAGTCGCCTGATAATATGGCCATTGTCTTGAATCTTTTTCTATGAAATTGGATGAGGTTGGAAGTCCCTCCAGTTTCGCCTTGTACCGACTATCCAAGAGGGCGATTCATGAGTCGCCCCTACGCCCGAGCCCGGCGCGTTTCCGGCATTTTCATGTCTCGTTGTGCCACGATTTTGCTGCATCAGAGTTCCCTTATGAAACCGGCGCCGTCCGATTCCCGTTTGCGGGCCCGCGTCAGCCCGACACCCTTATCCTCGGATCAGCCACCGAATAGGACACATCCGCAATCAGGTTGCCCACCAATGTCAGGATCGCGCCTATGACGAGTATTCCCATGACGGTCGGATAATCCCTCATCATGACGGCCTGATAGAAAAGCTGCCCCATTCCCGGGATTGCGAAAACGGTCTCGAAGATCACGCTGCCGCCGATGAGTCCCGGAACCGACAGCCCGAGTATGGTGATCACCGGCAAGAGCGCGTTGCGAAGCGCGTGCTTGTAAATCACGGTCCGTTCATCGAGGCCCTTTGCCCGGGCCGTGGTGATATAGTCCTGCCGGATCACCTCCAGCATATTGGACCTCATGTACCGGCTCATCCCGGCCAGGCCTCCGAAAGCGGAGACAAAGACCGGCAAAATCAGATGCTTGGCTATATCCAGGACCTGAGCGGGGGTGGACAATTCAGCGTAGTGCAGGGACCGGAATCCGGAAATGGGCAACCACTCCAAGTGGACCCCGAAAAGGATCATGAGCAACAGAGCCAACCAGAATCCCGGGATGGCAAACCCCAGGAAAACAAAGACCGTGGTCCCCCTGTCGAGGATCGAGTCCTGTTTCACCGCGGACATCACCCCCAAAGGGATGGCCACCATCATTATCAGTATCATGGACAGCACATTGATTAAGAGCGTAATGGGAATGCGTTCCAGGATCTTGTCCAAAACCGGCCGGCTGTCCGAGGCAAAGGATGTGCCGAAATCGAGCATGGCAATTCTTTTCAGCCATTTCAGATACTGGATATGCACCGGTTGATCCAGCCCATAGAATTTCCTCAACCTTTCGACGGCCTCCTTGTTCATATTGGGATTGAGATTGGTCACGAGGCTCGTCGGGTCCCCGGGCGCGGCCTTCATAACGGCAAAAGATATGATTGTGATGCCGAACAGCACCGGGATCATGAGGAACAATCTCTTTAGGATGTAAAGACCCATATTTCCTCTCTGATGATGAGTCGTCCGCAGCTCACCTGGTCTTTGAATACCCTATTCCCGCGATCACCGTCAAATGGAACCGCGCTCCCGGGACAAACATTCAGTCATTCGTGGGGCTCTCATAAGATGTCATTGCGAGCGCAGCGAAGCAATCTCTTGCACAGTGAATGTGGGGATTGCTTCGTCGTTTCACTCCTCGCAATGACATGCTCGATGACGAGATCCGCGCCGCGAAACTGAAGCCCTACCTGCCGCGCTCGCGGACAAGGCGCCACCACGGGATCTCTAGAGTTGAATTCGATACTTCTGAAGCGGCTTGGGCACGTACCACTTGATGAAGTTATATCCAATCCCTATAGCCGCGGGCTTTATCCCGTGGAAACGCGAGCTGATTATGGGAAGGGCTTCGCCCACCCAGAGAAACGTGTAGGGCTGGTCTTCGGCTATGATCTCCTGAAATTTGTCGTAGTACTTTTTCCGTTCCTTTGCGTCGTAGGTGGACACCCCCAGCTCAAGGAGCCTGTCCACTTCCGGGTTATTGTAACTGATGAAGTTGAGTTCATGCTCCCCGGTCTTCTTTGAATTCCAGATATCAATCTGGTTGGGTTCTATCCCTATTCCCCACCCGAGTAGGCAGGCCTCGAATTTTCGCTTGTTGATGAAATTCTTCAAGAACGCGGACCATTCGTAAATGCGAATCTTTACTGAAATCCCTACCTGTCTGAGATCGCGTTGAACAATTGTCGCCGCGTTCTTGCGCTCATCGTTGCCCTGATTGGTGATGATGGTAAACTCGAAGGGTTTCCCGTCCTTATCAAGTATCCCATCACCATCGGTGTCCTTCCATCCGGCCTCGGCGAGCATCTTTTTGGCCTTCTCGGGATCGTATGGGAATTTCTTCACATTTGGATTGTGCCATATGGTGTCGGGTTTGTACGGCGCGTACGCTACGCGGCCCAGCCCCAACAGAACACCCTGGAGCATGCTCTCTCGGTTGATCGCTGTGGTAAGGGCTTGACGAACCAATTTGTCCTTGAACTTCCAATCCTTGAGATTATACCCCAAATACGTGTATCCGAAGCTCAGGTACTTGTATTTGTTAAAGTTCTCTTTAAACCATTTTGTTTGGGTCTGCCTCTGGTACTGCATCGGGGTTAGGGGCATATTGTCCACTCTGCCTGCCTTGAGTTCCAGGAACATAGTGGCTCGATCCGGGATCACCCGCGTCACGACCCTGTTGATATAGGGTCTGCCCTCGAAATAGTCCGGATACGCGTCGATCACGATCTTTTCACCGGTGTTCCATTCCTTGAAGCGATACGGTCCTGTGCCGATAGGGTGCCGCTTCAGCGGGCTTTGGGTGATATCCTTTCCCTTGAGCAGATGGCTGGGGAGTATTCCCTGGGTCCACGATCCCAGGGCCGGAGCATACGGCTTATCGTACGTCACCTCCACAGTGTGATCGTCCAGGACCTTGAACTCCTTCACCCTCAGGAAATCAGTGGCATAGGCCGTAGGCGTTTTGGGGTCCACGTAGACCTTGTACGTGTACTCCACATCCTTGCTGGTAAAGGGTTTGCCGTCCTGCCATTTGACGCCTTTACGAAGAAAGAACCGTATCTTCAACTTGTCTTCGGATATATCCCATCGTTCGGCCAACGAGCCCACCAGCTTGATATCTTTGTCGTATTTGAGCAGACCATTGAAGACTTGCCCGGTGACCGCGAAGCTTGCGCTGTCGCTGGCCAATACAGGGAGAAGCACTGACGCGTCACCGATGCTACCTTCTATGATCATGTCACCATGTGCGGGTTCATAGTGCTCGGCTGAGCCGGACTTTTCCCCGGCGGGGCCCGAACTCCTTTCTTCCCCTCCACAGGATACCAGGCAGAAAATCAGCGTCAGCAGCACAAAAAGACGAGCGCTCTTACTTATCATGGCTTTCCTTCCGTCTCTATCTTCGGCGAAATATAGTCAATATCAATCCAAGGAGCAAGAAAAACGTCAAGCGATACGTAAGTCTTCAGTTATTGGCGGAGCGACAGAACGACCTCTTTCTTGCGTCCAGCGTTTGGAAAAGGGCGCACACACAGGTGCGCCCCTACACGCTGCCCCGACAAGGGTCTAAGCGTGGATGTAGGGGCAGACCTGTGTGTCTGCCCTTTCCACTCTGACGACCCCTCGATCCTGCAGCACGTAGGATGGGATGACCGGAGGGAATCCCATCGGTCGAGGCTTTGACTCCATACCTCACCCGGACAATTCCTCGATCTATGGGGTTCGCTTCACTCACCCCATCCTACAATCTTATGCTCCCATGAAAACGGCCCTGCTCCAAAATGGCAGTTGCCCCGCTGATGGAGACGCTTAACCCCAGAAGAGGGCGTAGCATGCTGCGCCCCTGAATATGGGGATTGCTTCGTCGTTTCACTCCTCCCAATGACATGCGCGATCAAGATAGCAGCCCCACGAGACTGAAGGCTTACTGATCCTGAGCAAAACCGCTTGCACGAGTTCCCGTCACTTGATACCTTGACCCCGAACTTGATCGGAAGTTCTCAGCAGCGGCGCGAGAGGACCACAACAATGGAAGATAAGGACTTTACTCCGAAGCAGCGCAAATGGATCGAGACATCGAGGAAGATCGGCCTCGGGCGTATGACCAAGACCGAACGCGAAACATTGGAAGAACTGTACGCGGATATGCTCCCCACTGAACAGCAGGAGCTTGCCGATTATATCGAGGAGAAATTCGGATACGAGATCGACGAGACCCCGATCAAGGAGCAGGAAAAGAAAAAGTACGCAGAGCCTTCGAGCGCCTTGAGATCCAGTCTCGGGGCATCCCGATTGAAAGGTCCATCCACGGGGGACAAGAAGTGACGAATCGACAATCGAGCGACCGATCTATTGCGCCACTCATTGAAAATAGGTTCTAAGGCTGGGGTGAGGGAACCAAAAGAGAAGGACTTTCACAGGAGACATCCATGCTGGACATCGCATTTATTCGTGACAATCCCGATCTGATCAAAGACGGCATCCGCAAGAAACGGATGGATGTGGACATTGATGAGCTGCTGGAGAAGGACGAGGAAGTACGCAAACTCAGGGCTCGGACGGAGTCACTGCGCGCGGATCGGAACAAAATGTCCAAGGGGATTCCCAAACTCAGCGGAGATGAAAAGGATCAGGCCGTGTCCCGGGTCAAGTCCCTCAAACAAAGCCTAAGTGACCTGGATCCCAAGTTCAAGGAAGCCGAGGCCCAATTTGAGCGGCTCATGCTCATGGTCCCCAACCCGCCGCTTCCCGAGGTCCCCGAGGGTGAATCGGACGACGACAATGTGGAGGTGCGCAAATTCCTCGAGCCGCCCAAGTTCGACTTTGAACCCAAGGATCATCTGGATCTGGCCGAAGGCCTGGATATCCTCGACATTCCCCGCGCGGTCAAATTTGCGGGATCCCGGATGTACTGCCTCAAGAACGAAGGAACCATGCTCGAGTTCGCGCTGTTCAAGTTTGCACTGGACCATCTTGTGTCAAAGGGTTTCACCCCAATGATAGTCCCTCAACTTGTCCGCCGCGAAGCAATGGTGGGAACGGGCTTCTTCCCGTTGGGTGAGGAAGACACTTTCTTCATAGAAAAGGATGATCTTTACCTGGTCGGCACTTCGGAGGTTTCCCTGGTATCGTACCACATGGACGAGATTCTTAACGAGAAAGACCTTCCCAAGCGGTACTGCGGTTATTCCACCTGTTTCCGCCGCGAAGCGGGCACGTATGGAAAAGACACTCGCGGCTTCTATAGGCTCCATCAGTTCAACAAGGTGGAGCAGGTGGGGATCTGTGTCAATGACCCGGAGGTCTCCCAGCAAGAACACCGGCTCCTCCTCAGCAACGCGGAGGAGATCATGCAGGCGATCGGGCTGCCTCACCGGGTCGCGCTGGCCTGCGGCGCCGAGATCGGACAGGGACAGGTCATCAAACACGAAATCGAGACCTGGATGCCGAGCCGCGGGAAGTATTCCGAGACACACTCATGTTCGTCCCTGCACGAGTTCCAGACCCGTCGCCTCAAGATACGATGGCGCTCAAAGCAAGGAAAGATCAAGTATTGCCACACCTTGAACAATACCGCGGTGGCCTCCCCAAGAATACTCATTCCCATTCTGGAGAATTTCCAGAATGAGGATGGAAGCGTAACCATACCCGAAGCGCTTCGACCCCTGATGAACGGAATGGAACGAATCGAACCGAAGACGTAGATCATTCCGGCTTTCATGCCTCAACAAATCGAGGCATCCCGAAACATGAAAAAGTCGGAGACGCACGGGGTCCCCGGCGTATGTCATTGCGAGGAGACAAACGAGCAAGCAATCCCTATATTCAGCGCGCAGGAGATTGCTTCGCTCCGCTCGCAATGACATCTAGCGGGAGCCCCCCGAATGACTGATACCAATGCGCGTTCAAGCAAGTGATAAAGAGCACTGCTGGGCAAGCCGGCAGTGGCACCCAAGAAACCGATCTCACTCTCTTGATTGCGCATTGGTATGAGTGGTCACGTTGGTCGTCCAGTTGTGCTTGACACGAAAGCGTCCTTGATTCATTCTTTTCAAAGTCCTGAATAACCATAATCGTACAGAGTCGGTACTTCGGCCGGGCAATTTGATTCCACTGGGGTTTCTGCCGTTCGCGCCCCTCACGACGTGCGATTGGAGATGAAGCGCGACTCACGATCCAGTGGAACCCCATTACGTCACTGCACTGGAGTTTGCTATGAAAAGGCCCATAGTCAACGCGGAAGAAGCAGCCATAGACATCAGACAGGGTATGGATGATTCGAGGCTGATGCAGAAATATAGGCTCTCAGCCGCGTCCCTTCAAGACCTCTTCAGGAAGATGGTGGCCGCCGGATTCGTGAACCAGCGTGAGATTGACGAGAGGGTCCACCTGTCAACCGTGAGCGTTGTATTGGATATGCCGGCCTCGGTGCAGCGAGCCGCGCCCAGCCCTCCGGTTGCAAAGCCGGCGCCAAAGGCCGAGGCAAGACCGATCCCGACCAAACCGACGATCAATGTGCAAAATGTCCTCCGAGACATCAGGTCCGGCACGGATGATGCCGACATGATGAGAAAATATGGTATCTCGGCAAAAGGACTGCAAAGTCTGTTCAGGAAACTGGTGGCCGCCGGTTTTCTGACGCAATCTCAGGTCGAGGAGAGAGGTGTCCTTCAAAGAGTGAATGTGGTGCTGGACATGGCGGACACATCGGTTGCTCGACCTTCCCCCAAGCCGGCGCCCCCCGCAGCGGAGCCCCAAGCCGACGGCGCACCAGGGGTGCCGAAGCTCGGCGTCAAGGCGGAACAGGCTCTCAAGGACATCAGGTCCGGCATGGATGACACTATGTTGATGCAGAGGTACAATCTCCCTGCCGGCGCGCTCGAAAGCCTCTTTAGAAAGTTGATATCCGTGGGATTGATGAATCCTTCCGAGCTTGAGGAGAGACGGAGTCTGGCACAGCCCAGCGTGGTGTTGGACCTTGAGGAAGCCTCTTTCGGTCGGCCGGAACAAGGGTCTGCGCGCCTCCCACGGCCCCTTCCAGCCGTTCAACCCGATCCGCGGCCAGAGCCGGCGCCCCCGGCACAACCTGCGCCTCCAACAGAACCAACGCTCCCCGCACGACCGGTACCCCCGGCGCAACCTGCGGTACCAACACAACCTGGGCCTGCGCCAAAGCCCGAACCCCGGGCTGAAGTGACCTGGAAGATTGAAACAAGTTCCTGGATATCTTCGCGACCTTCGGCCGAATCGGGCACCATATATTTCGCCAGTGGTGACGGCCATGTTTTCGCGGTCGATCTAAAGACCGGTGAAGAAAGGTGGAGGCGCAAGACAGAGGGCGGAGCGGTAGTTCACCATATGGTGAAAGGTAACACCGTATGCGCTGTGACCGAATACGGATATCTCTGTGCATTTGATTGCGCCACCGGACAGCAGAGGTGGAAGTTCGCACCCGAGGGAGGCGTCAGCGACTGTCCATTCATTGCAGGGCGAATCGTCTATGTGGGCAGCCTCAACGGCACTCTATACGCTGTGGACCTTAAGACGGGTCAAAAGAAGTGGAGTCTCAGGGTGGAAGGGACCGCGGTGTCCTCCCCCGCGATAGCCCAGGGAACCATCTGCTTCGGCAGCGACAGTGGATATGTGTACGGCATCAGTCGCAAGTAGGCCGCTGTTCGTGAAGATCTTATACCAACTGTCATCTGACCATCATGGGTTGGAACCGGAGGTTGCGCTGATTTGAAGTCCCATGAGCGTCGAATACTGGTGGTGACCTGCTACGGTCACTTCATGGCTCACTTCAACATGTTGGTCTTTCCCGCGCTGGTCTTGCCCTTGGCCGCGGACCTGAAGCTAGGAATGGCCCAGGTGCTCGGTCTGTCCTTCTGGCAGTACTTGCTCTTCGGCCTCACGGCCCTGCCCTGGGGTATGGCGGGAGATCGATGGGGTGGCAGACCGCTCATGGTCATCATGTTCCTGGGCGCGGGTCTGAGCGGTTTTGCCGCGGCAGCGTGGATCTCTTCGCCGCTGGGATTTACCATTTGTCTTGCGGGAATCGGGCTCTTTTCAGGCATCTACCATCCTATCGGTCTGGGACTAATTTCAAAGGGGGTCAGTCGCCTCCCCATTGCCATGGGTTACAATGCGATGTTTGGTGGGTTGGGCCTGGCGGTCGCGCCCTTGGTTGCGGGGCTTCTCAACTGGTATTGGGGCCCTAATGCCGCGTACACTGTAGTGGGCGGGCTGAACCTGCTGGGGGTTGGGATCATGGCCCTGCTTCCCCTGGCAAAAACCGGACCCGGTGCCCCCAAGGGTTCTCAAACCGACAATGGATTACTCGCCCCGTTCCTGGTCCTCCTGGTAGCAATGATGCTGGGGGGCATTGCGTACAGAGGCTCTACACTCATCCTGCCCGCTTACCTTGAATTGAAGAACCAGGCCATCCTGCAGAGCCTTTCCAGTCTCACCGGAGTTGAATTCTCGGCCAATCTGGCGGCCACCGCTGTAGCGTCGTTGATCTTTTTGGTGGGCGTTGTAGGACAGTACGTCGGAGGCGTCGTAGGAGAACGCTTTGACACCAGATACTCCTATCTGTTGTTTCACGCTGTCTGCATACTCGCGGTGTTCCTTATGGCCTACACTTCCGACCTGTCCCTCGTGACCTGTGCAACGGTCTACTTCTTTTTTCTACTCGGCATGCAGGCGATTGAGAACACCCTGGTGGCGCGGCTGACGCCGCGGCGTTTGCACCATTCGGCCTTTGGCATGAAGTTCATGCTCACCTTCGGGGTCGGCGCATTGTCGGTGAAGATGGTCGAACATGTTGATGCCGCGTGGGGTGTGGAGGCCACATTCATAGCTCTGGGATTGACATCAATGCTGTTGGTCGGCACGATACTGGTGCTCATTCGGCTCACGGACGCGTCCTCGGTAAACGGGGACCTTCCACAAGGCACTTGAACGGAGGAAGCCGTTATGCCCGAACAGGAATACAAATACAGACGTGAAGACTTTGGAGAACTGCCTGTAGTTCTCCTTCACCTGACCATATACTTGAATTTCCTTGCCGATGCGGTGGAAGCGAGCAATTGCCTGGAAATGTCGGCTCGCGAGCCTCTGGAGCAAATTGAACTGGACGCGCGGGATCTGAAAATCCTCAAGGTGGAATGGCTTGAAGATCGCAGCGAACGGCAAGACCACTCCGAGTCGCTCGGGTACACCTATCGTCAGACTGAAAACAAACTCATTGTGAAGCTTCCTCGACCTGTACGCAAGGGCGAGCGTTTCCGGCTCCGGACTGTCACTCAGTGTGCGCCGTCGGATCATATACTCGAGGGAGTCTACAAGGACACTACCCCACCGGGCGCGCCTCAGCAGTATGTTTCGCAATGTCAGCAATGGGGCTTTCAGCGAATCATGCCCATCCTCGACGATTGCCGTGCCAAGTGTACCATGACCACCACCATTGAAGCGGACGCGGCATACACACATCTGATTTCCAACGGCAACATCGACCTGGAACGAAACCCGGAGGGCAAACCTGTTCCCGGGGCGGACGATCCCACCCGGCAAGTCATTACCTACCAGAATCCCGTGCCGATGGCGCCATACCTGTTCCTTGTCTGCGCGGGCACATGGGACACTCTGGTGGATGAGGTTACCTATGATTCAGGTAAGACCGTCCGGCTCGAGTACTTGGTGCCGCCCGGTCGCGCGGATGACGCCCGAATCCCAATGGAAATACTCAAGGAATCAATCCTCTGGGTCAAGAAAACTCAGGGATACGAGTACACCGGCGACACGTACCGGACAATCTGTATGGACAAATCCAATTTCGGCGGAATGGAGAATGTGGGGAACACCACGATCGTGACGGACGCCGCGCTCGTTGACAAACACACGCTGGATCAATCTCTGCTGTACGCCCATTCAGTGATAGTCCACGAATTCGAGCACAACCAGTGCGGCAGCGAAACCACTATGGAGACCCCGTTCGATGTCTGGCTGAACGAGGCCTACACAGTCGATGTTGAACGCGGCTTTATTGCTGATGTGTTTGATCCCGCCTTCATTCGATTGATTCAAGTTGACGGCATTCGTAATCCCCTGATCGGGCCCCTTGCCATCGAAGACGGAGGTCGTGCCGGTCGCATAGTTCGGGAGGGATTCAATGATCCGGATGAGCTTATCGACGGAGTCACCTATGTGAAAGCGGCCGAAGTGATTCGTATGCTGCGACTGATACTGGGACCCGAGAATTTCCGGGCGGGCAGAGAACTCTACTTTTCAAGGCACAGGAATTCCAACGCCAACACGGATCAGTTCTTTGAATGCTTTGAAGAAGTTTCGGGACAGTCACTGGATCAATTCAAGGCCGGCTGGCTCACCACCATCGGGTACCCGAAAGTCACTGTGCAAGCCGAGTATCTCCCCCAGGACAAGAGGTTTTCCATCCGTCTCACTCAGGAAAACGACTCGGGGCTTCCCTCTTTCCACCTTCCCGTGGAAACGGCTCTTGTTGACTTCAGGGGAAACACCATTCCCGGATCGGAAAAGGTCTTCCAACTCAGGGAAGCTCAAGCCCAATTCGCGGTCGAAGACGTTCCGGCTGCACCCGCGTTCGCATCACTGAACCGAGGCTACTCCTTCTACGGAACCTTGAAGTCTGCGGACGCGTCCCCGGAAAGCCTGACATTGCAGGCCCTGCTGGACCCGAATCTCTTCAACAGGGTGGAAGCCATGAGGCAGGTCACGGACATTCAACGCGTCAGGCTGCTGTCCGACCCAGGGGCTGACGTAGATGAACAGTGGCTTTCCCTCTACGGAGAAGTGCTTTCCGACGAGAAATTGTCTCCGGGGCTCAAGGCCTATTTTCTGAGAATCGATGAGCAGCCCGTGGATCGTCGGTATTCCACCTGGTACTCGGAGCTGGTTGCGGTCAGAGAAAAACTGATGATGGCCGTTAACAGCCGTTACATTAATACCCTGGTCGACCTGTTCCATGCCCTGGACACATACGTAACCCGGGAGTCGCCCAAGGACGGCATTGAGGATCGAATGCTCAAGAACGTGTTGCTCACTCTCATTGCTGTCGCCGATACACCGGAAAGCCACCTCATCATTCTCAATCATTATGATTCAGCGACCACAGCCACCGATCGTGTGTCGTCTCTGGTAGCGCTCAACCGAAGTTCCGCCGTGGAGCGCCGCGACCGCCTGGAAGAGGCGTACGAGAAATGGCACGTACACCTGAGCGGTTATGCAAACTATCTGAGGATCGTGTCCGGCGGCGCCTGCGAAGACGTGTGGGAAATGATCGCTGATGAAAAGAAGCGGTGGACTTTTGACATCACCCACCCCACATGGTCCAGGGCGTTATTCCTTACTATGGCCATGAACACCAAGATGGTTTGGACCGACCGGGGCATCGACTGGGTCGCGGACACGGTTATAGAACTCGCCACGATAAATGCCTATACCGCTTCCCGTCTGCTCAACACCTTTCAGCAAGCCCGCAGGCTGAAGCCCGATTGGAAACTTAAGGTCATGGCCGCTCTGGAAAGGATAAAGACCGAGGTGTCACGAGCAGAATCGCCCAGCGTATATGGACAGGCAACCGCCTACCTGGGGGATTGACGGTCATGGCACGCGCCAAAATCTATCACAAGGGGAATAGGATGAAATCTATTAAGAACTTTTGGATGATCATGGATTATCAAACCGTCATAGTAACCTTGCTTGCGTTGGGTTCAACCTACTTCTGTCGCGTTTTCGGTTTTCAGGCCAACATGCCTACCGCGCTAATTTCGGTTGCCATAATCTTCCCGATCGTCTTCTCAATAAATGCCGCGTACCGAAGACGAGAGGAGGCGCTCAAGTATTTCGCGTCGCTAAAGGCCCACAGTGTGTCATTGTATTTTACGCACAAACACTGGGCCCCTAAAGACAAGGAGGCTCATGGGGCGCGTGCCAAGATCCTCTTCGAATCTCTTTTCAAAGCGGCTGGGACCTATTTCGCTGCAGATGAGGCAGACAAGGACCAAGAATTTCAGAATTTCTACAAGGCGGTGGCCGACATCTCCGCCTCCCATGAGCAACTGAGGGCAGACGGCCTGCCCGGCAACGAAGTCTCCCGTGCCAATCAATATCTCAGAGCCATCATGATCGAGTTCGAGCGCATGAAGAACATCCTGGAATACCGAACTCCTGTACTGCTCCGAGCGTACAGCCAAATCTTCCTCAATTCATTTCCCATTCTCTTCGGTCCATATTTCGCGCACGTAATCGACAAATCGTACGCGGTGGTCGGATACGGTATCGCAATAGTGTACAGCCTCGTGCTGGTCAGCCTCGATAACATTCAAGAACACCTGGAAAACCCCTTTGACCAGGGATGTGAAGACGATGTGGACCTGGATGTTTTTGACCCCTATGGTAAGATGATGAGCAGCGACCTCTGATCGAACAGTCCGCGCAGTCCATCGAGGTGTTCCGCGCTTTTCTGTCACGTACGGTGGGAACGAAGAATGGTTTGCGAATCGAGCACTGGGGTGAGGGCTTTCCGGATAACCGGTGCAGAACAAATTCGCGCAGCACACTCCATCGAGGGCCCCTGTCGACGATTGCGCGGATCCGGTCAAGAAGGAGTGGATTCATGAACGATGTTTACAAGCGTTTAGCGGCCAAATTGGACGGCCTTCCCAACGGTTTTCCAGCAACGGACAAAGGAGTGGAACTGAAGATCCTTCAGAAGATATTCACGCCGGACGAGGCTGAAATGGCCCTGCGTATGAGACCCATCCCGGAAACTGCAGAAGCCGTGGCAGAGCGCGTGGGAAAACCGCTGGATGAAATCCGGGCCATGCTGGACAGGATGGCGAAACGAGGCGAGATAGGTTCCGCCAAGATGAAGGGCGCCCAGGTATTCATGCTTGTTCCCTTTGTGGTGGGAATATTCGAATTCCAATTGAACCGCCTGGACAAAGAGCTTTCAGACCTGCTTCACGAGTATGCTCCAACCCTGCTCGGAACACTGGGCGAGTTCGAGCCCGCGGTCATGCGCGTGGTACCCTTGAACATTCAGATAGACGCTGAACACCAGGTGAAACCGTACGAGGATTTGCGACAAGCTATGGAGAAAGCCAAATCTTTTCAGCTAATGGAGTGCATTTGCCGAAAAGAGCAGGCTCTACAGGGCCACAAGTGCAGAACCGACACCGAGGTGTGCCTGGCATTCGCGAATCACGAGAATGCGTACGACAAGTATCCGCTCGGTAGGATCATTACCAAAGACAAGGCGCTCGATGTCCTGGCAAAGGCCGACAAAGACGGCCTGGTCCATTCAACGTACAACGTGCAGAAGGGACAGATGTTCGTGTGTAATTGCTGCTCATGCTGCTGTGGGATGATTCGCGGGGTCAACCACTTCGGCGCTCCCCATCTCATGGCCAAGAGCAATTACGTTGCAAACATAGACCAGGACGCGTGCGAGGCGTGCGGTATATGCGCGGAAGAACGATGCCCCATGACCGCGATCTCGGAAGATGACGGCGTGTACGTTGTCCAACCGGATCAATGCATCGGATGCGGCGCATGCACGACAGGGTGTCCTACTGAGGCCATTACACTCGTGCGCAAGCCCGAATCGGAACAAGATGAACCGCCAAAGAACATCGTTGACTGGTACATGAAACGCGCGGCAAACAGAGGAGTGTCCATCAGCATTGATTAGCGAGGAGAGGGGGCTATAGTAGTTCTCGAAAGTTCTCACGGATACCGAGATTGTTTCGTCGTCTAATTCCTCTGAATGACGGGAAGGTAAAGTGTCATTGCGAGGGCGTAAGCCGGAGCAATCTCAATCGAGACGAAAATGCCTTGTTTTAGCTGCGCTCGTGGGAATCCGACGTTACTTTTGAGAACCGTCATATGCTCAGGCTGTTGCGGTCCGCTCTGTCTTATGCGAACACGTCCCAAGCACGGATCACGGCAATTTCCAACCTGTGAACCTTTTTTCCGGGAGTAACGCCATGACTATACGCAGAAGAGCTTTGCCGAGCGGTTGGTATCCTGGTTCGTCGAGCGAGTGCAAGAGCGATATTGAGGACTTGCTCCGGGGATTTCGGCCGCCTGAAGGAACCTGGAAAGGTGGAGTGGCGCCCCATGCGGGGTGGTTCTTTTCAGGCCGTGCCGCGGCCAAGGTGATCAAGACCCTTTCCGATTCGGGTCCCGTGGACAGGGTGATAGTCTATGGAGGGCATCTCCCGGGGGCCGGTGATCCCATAGTGTACACTGAGGATGCCTGGGAAACACCACTGGGCGCGCACCCAATGGATACCGCGTTCGCGATGGAGCTTGTTACGGCAGGCGAGGCTGTGGAAGCGCCTCGTAGCTTCACCGACAATACTGTGGAGGTCCAGCTTCCGTTTGTTGCCTATTTCTTTCCGGAAGTCCCCATTATCGCGGTTCACTCGCCCGCGTCGGATCAGGCTGTGAAACTGGGCGAAGCCGTTCACGGCATGCTGGCGGACAAGGGTCTGTCGGCCGTGTTCATCGGGTCATCGGATCTGACCCACTATGGTCCCAACTATGGGTTCAGTCCCGAGGGCACGGGAGAGGCTGCCGTGGATTGGGTGAAAAATCAGAACGACCGCTCCGTGATCGACAAGGCCCTTGAAATGGACGCCCCCGGAGTGGTCGCGGACGCGCGGTCCAAACACAACACCTGTTCTCCCGGGCCCATCGCCTCGGTCATAGCGTCGTGCGCGAAACACGGAATCAGTCAGGGTAATCTCATCGAATACTATACAAGCTACGACGTGATGCCCGGCACCAGCTTTGTGGGCTATGCAGCCATCGTGTACTGAACGCCGGTCACTCTTCAGAGGGTCTCAACAGACCTTCACTCATGATTTCGCATAGGAGGCAAGATGGCTTGCGCTGCGCCGAATCCGTTTCATTGGGTCGACTTGAGGAACCAGCAGCAGGAAGAGGTTCTGCGTCACGAAGGGGTTAAGCTTTCATCGGACGCCCGAGCATATGAGGTCTCGTTTCTGAATTCAGTGTATCTTGTGGATCCGGAGAAGGAAACGATCGCGGAGCTTTCACCGAAACCGGATCGTGAACTGACCGAAGAGTTCCAGATCCTGTTGATCCAATACCTGATTTCCGACCACGGTGGACCATTGGCCGGCAAGGAGGTAAGTGAAAAAGACCTCCCCGGTGGAGTGACCTTCTTCCAGGGCCCTCACGCTCTGCACGTTAAGCCCATAGCCAAGCGGTTCGGGACCGACCCCGAAGGATTCGAGGCTGTGGCCCGCAAACTCGGGGCCACACCCGTTGAATACGGCGATAAGGGCATGAAGTTCTTCCCCTTTCCCATGCTTCCCGTAACATACGTGCTCTGGGTGGAGGATGACGAATTCCCAGCTTCCGTGTCAGTGCTCTTTGACGGCTCCATAGAACACCGGTTCACGCTGGACATGGTGTTCACACTCGTCTGGACGCTCACAGAGCGGATCGCTGAGGTGTAATACCGACTCGCACGCCTCAAGATCGAGGCACAACGATGCACAAGAATACCGGCCGACTATCCAAGAGGGCGTAGCATGCTACGCCCCTACGCTCGGCACCCGGCGTCTCTCCGACATTTTCATGGTTCGTTGTCGCTTTCCACTCGTTCCCAGGCTCTGCCTGGGAATGCATACCGGGAGGCTCCGCCTCCCCTACTTGGGGCCGGCGCGTTCGCGAACAAGGAGGACATTCATGTTTCGTTGTGCCTTTGTTTCTAGGCATGTAAGTTGGTATCCGAGACCGTGATCTCGGCTGAGCTTGGCTGTATCCAAATAGGCAACGATGCCGGTCACTTGTCGGTTGAGGGCTGACAGAGCGCCCCTTTGCCAAGAAATATATTGATCGAGTGAGCGAAGAAGGTTATCTTTTAAAGTCCGCGGACATGTCCGGAAATCTCTTGAGCGCTTTGATCTCGGACCCGGTAGTGTGGCCGCGTTAGCGGGAACGAAGAAATGGGATGGAGATCGGTCTCAGTCATGTTGGCCTGGAAGTGAAGAGGTAAACAGGATTTGGCAAAGGGACCTAAAGTAACGATTAAGGTAAAGAGTTTTGTTGCGGATATTCGAAACGGGGCCAGTGACAAGGCTCTCGTTGAGAAGTATACTCTGACCGAAGCCATGCTTCCCAAGATATTCGACCAGCTCATAGCGGGCGGGCATATTACGGAAGATGAGCTTACCAACCGGACCTTTTTTGAGAGCACTCAAGATGTCATGGACCTGTTCACCTTCCCCGGTCCAAAGAACTTTGACTAACATCATCAGGATTGAACGAACATGGCAAAGCCAAAAACCCGTCAGGTACGTATCCCCATTGAAGCATTCATTGAAGATATTCGACACGGCATGACCGACAGAAGTCTCATGAAGAAGTATGGGATAACCCAGGAAAAGACGCTCCTCAAAGCATTCGATAAGCTTGTGGAATCCGGGCGTGTGACCATACGAGAACTCCAGAACAGGAGCCCCTTCATCGACACCCAGGCCATCGTGGACTTCCTCGGCAACACCAAAGCAATCGACGAATTGGAGTAAAGCGCGCCAACCCACCAAGACGACCGGGGACTAGATGGATTTTGAATTCACCGAAGAACAACGAGAGTTCCAAAGACATATTGCTCGGTACGTGGACGAACGCGTGATTCCGCTGGCTGAGTCCCTGGACGAGACCGAGGAGTTCCCTCGTGAGATCGTCAAAGAATTGGGTGATCTTGGGTACCTGGGCATCAAATATCCCGAAGAGTACGGCGGAGGCGGTTTGGAGGACGCCAATGTATTCCACTGTATCTTCTGTGAGGAACTGGCACGCGGCTCGCTTGGGGTTGCGTCGGTCGTGGGCATGCACACGTCTACGGCTACCTATACGGTTCATCAATGGGGTACGGAGGAACTGAAACAAAAGTACCTGGTTCCTGCGTTGTCGGGCGACAAGATAGCTGCGTTCGGTCTGACCGAAGCCGGAGCGGGATCCGACGCGGCCGCAATCCGCACCCGGGCGGAGCGTACGGAAAACGGTTGGCTGCTCAACGGCGCCAAGATGTTTATCAGCAATGGCACGGTGGCCGACTTTGTGACCATCGCGGCTAAGACCGATCCGGACAAGCGCGTGCACGGCATCTCCCTTTTCTTAGTGGATACCCAAACGCCCGGGTTTTCCGTGGGGCGGAGATTGGAGAAATTCAGCAACCTGTGTTCCGATACCGCGGAACTTGTACTGGAGAACGTGGAAATCCCAGATGATCATCTTCTCGGAGAAGAGAACAAGGGATTCACGAACATCTATTTATCTCTGGCAACTGACCGAGTCATGACTGCCGCTCTGGCCCTGGGACTTTCCAAGGCCGCGTATCAAGCCGCTTACAAGTATTCCAGGGAGCGGGAGCAGTTCGGTCGCCCAATAAGCAAGTTCCAGGCGATTCAGTTCAGGCTGGTGGACATGCTGGCAAGATTGCAGTCCGCGGAATTCCACACTTATCACGCTGCCTGGGCCGCGGACCACCGGGAAAACCCCACCGAAGAGGCTGCAATGGCCAAACTGGTGGCCACCGAAGCAGCCAACTACATCTGTAGAAAGGCCGCGTCAATTTTCGGGGGGTACGGCCTGATGAAAGAATTCCCGGTACAACGCTATCTCAGGGACTCCTTTTTCCCTCTGGTAGCAGGCGGAACAAACGACATAATGAAGCTGGTCGTGGCCCGGCAAATCGGCCTCACCTAATGGTGTGTTACCTTCCGGTAACGATTCATACCAATGCGCAATCAAGAAAGTGAGATCGGTTTCTTGGGTGCCACTGCCGGCTTGCCCAGCAGCGCTCTTTATCACTTGTTTGAACGCGCATTGGTATCAGTCATTCGGGGAGATCTCTCAAGATGTCATTGCGAGCGCAGCGAAGCAATCTCCTGTACAGTGAATATTGGGATTGCTTCGTCGTTTCACTCCTCGCAATGACATGCCTGATGAGAAGATCTGCCCCGCGAGACTGAAGGCTTATACCTTTCGGGCTCTTTCGGTTGACATTATTTGACCGAGCGGATACAACTAGCTTTTGGGTCAAGAACCGCTCCTGACGAACAACTTTTACCTTCAACCGGCCGTCATGGGCTGACAGAATACGTTTTGCCGGTGCTTCCAAGGAATTGCACGCCCAAGAAAAGGGCAAAATGAGCAATAGGAATCTTGGTCGGGTTGGTCCGTGGTTTGGCCTCGGATGAGGTCCGCGATTCCGTTAATGCTGTAAGACTCCATGAACCCCTGGATTAGGATTACAACCAATGGAGGTAATATAGAATGAAGAGAATTCTGTTAGTCGTTGCAGTGGCCCTTTCTGTTTCCTTGACGTTACCGATGACCCCGGCCGTCGCGGCTGATCCGATTGTGATCGGCGTAGCGACCGCTCTGACGGCCCTGGAAGGCAGGGAGTCTCTCAATGCCGTCAAAATGGCGGTGGAAGAGATCAACGCCAAGGGAGGTGTCAAGGTTGGGGATGTCAAGCGCATGTTCAAGATCGAGACCGCGGACACGCGCGACGCGTCTGCGGGTGTGCCGGTACAAGAAGCCCTCCTTGCCTTGGAAAAGATCATAACCGAGAAAAAGGTCAAGGCCATTTTTGTCGGTCCTTTCAGGTCTGAGGCGCTGCTGGCCGGCATGGACATCATTGCCAAGTACAAGGTCCCGCTGCTCGGGTCTGTGGCCATGTCTCCCAAATCCGAGGCAAGGGTCATGAAGGAACCTGACAAGTTCAAGTATGTCTTCAGGGTATGCCTCAACGGTAAGTATCTGGTGGGGTACCTGGTCGAGACACTGGGCTTCTTGAAAGCGACGTTCGGATTTGACAAGCTTTTCGTGATGCACCAGGACGTTCTGTGGGCCCGCATGGTCGGGACTATAGCTTCCAAGGTGGCCGTGGGCAAACTCAAATACACGAACGTGGGAACTCAAGCCTATCCCACCGGTTCAAAGGACTTCTCCGCGGGCTTGCAGAAGGCAAAGGCAGCAGGCGCACAGGTGATCCTGCCCATGTTTGACATGCCGGAGAGCGGAATCCTGCTGAAGCAGTGGCATGCCATGAAGATTCCCGCGCTTCCGTTCGGCTTTATCTCCCCCATGGCCGGACCCGGGGCGTGGAAAAGATTTGACAAGAAGCTCGGCAGCCTGATGAACACCAGCTTTGAGATCGGCAGCGCGATTCCTACCGAGAAATATGCGCCGGCAAAGGAATTCTACGACAAGTACGCCAAAAAATACGGTAAACCCCTTGAGGCCGGTCATGGCCCCGCGCCGTCATATGATGCGGTTTATGTTCTTGCAGCCGCGATCGAGCGAGCAGGAAGCCTGGACCCCGACAAGCTTGTGGACGCGCTCAAGAAGAC
Source organism: uncultured Syntrophaceae bacterium (assembly GCA_964527475.1). Classification (GTDB taxonomy): domain Bacteria; phylum Desulfobacterota; class Desulfomonilia; order Desulfomonilales; family Desulfomonilaceae; genus CAZGNL01. Next base: position 31,765 of record CAZGNL010000005.1, on the reverse strand, counting down.
CGATCGCCAGGGTGTTATCGGCAAGATCAAGTTCAATGAAGGCAACCAGGTAATATATGGTGATGATCCTGCCAAGACCGCTGTGGGCTGCGTATCCCAGTGGACCGACGACGGAAAGAGAGTGGTGGTGTATCCCACGCAATTGGCCGAAGGCGAGATCAAGCTGCCTTCCTGGATGAAGTCGGCCAAATAGCACGAACCAGTAATAGCGCCACGCATTGAAAATGGGTTCTACGGATGGAACCCCCTCACCCTAACCCTCTCCCCTCCCTTGACGGGAGGGGTAGGGGAGGGTGATTCCAACACCGAATTTCAATGCGCATCACTATGGCACAGTTCATGGAATCCGGTCCTCGGGTCGGGTTTCATGAACGTTTTCCGAACTTCTTTCCAGGGCGATTCTCATGATCGAAGTCACCCTTGTGTATGGGTTTATTAACAGCGTCATCCTTGCGTTAACCGCATTGGGCTTCAGCCTGACCTTTGGGATAAGCGGAGTGGCCAATTTTGCGTACGGCGCGTTCTACGTTTTGGCCGGGTACGCGGTCTGGATCGGCATGAACAAGCTGGGACTGCCTTTCCCTGCCGCTGTGACACTTTCCGTGATCCTGACGGCCGCCTTGGGCGGGGCCCTGTACAGATTGGTGATATTGCGGGTCAGGGGCGTGGAGATATCCGAGGTGATCGCGACATTCGGCGTGGGCCTGGCCATCCTGGAGACGTTCCGATACCTCGGTTACACTGGTTTTGAATACACGCTGCCGGTTTTCACCGACGGCAGCGTAATGATCGGCAGCGTATATGTGGACCACCAGAGGCTTTGGATCGTGGGAATCGGTATAATCCTGGCTGTGGCCATATATTTCTTTACCCATTACACCAAGTTGGGACTGGCGTTCCGGGGGATAGCCCAGGATGAACAGACCGCTCTGTCCCTGGGAATAAATTCCGATCGAATCGCGGGCTTGAGTGTGGCCTTCGGGTGCGGATTGGCCGCGGTTGCAGCCGTCCTTATCCTTCCCAGGGGAACCATCTCGGTGAATGACGGGTACACCGTGCTCTTGAACGCAATGGCCGTCTGTATTGTCGGCGGATTGGGCAGCACGATCGGGGTTGTGGTTGCCGCTTTCCTGATCGGATACGCGCAAATGATCACAGACTCTTTTTTCGCGCCTCATTGGAAGATCATCGTTTCCCTGGTCGCGATACTCGCGATCCTTGTGCTCAAACCCTCCGGCCTGTTCGGAAAACAAAAAGAGCTTGAGGAACGTATTTGATCCGTAGTGAAGCGCTTTGAGACTCGTGGAGAGCTTCCCGGCTGCATTCCCAGGCACAGCCTGGGAACGAGAGGAAAAGACTTTCATACTTCGTTGTGCCTTCGTTTCCAGGCATGTAAGTTCCTATGAAAGTCCCTTTGCCTTGAGCACAGCGATCGGGTCTACGTATGGGGTGGTTTGGAGGGGAGATGAGTCTCCCCTCCAAAGATGACTGGATTCTTAAGGAATTTCCAGAACCGCTTACCACATCCGGGGCGGAGCCACGGACAAGCTACCCCAAGATTTTCGTAGTTCGTTGTCCCTTATCAGGGGTGATAGTTGGCATGAGACATATTAACGTGGTGCGCCAGTGAAACAGAAAAGAAGGGAACGAATAGACAGAGGTGTCAAGGTCAGATCGGACGATATCTTCGCGTTGACCTCCTATCGCGAGATGTTGTATGTGACGCTTCCTCCCGCGATTCCGGTGATCTGCCTGCTGGTCGCGCCTCTTTTTCTTCCCCTGTATTGGCAGAAGGTCGTCATTTCCGCATGTGTGTTTGCGCTGTTGGCCATGAGCTGGGATTTTCTGGTTTCCGTGGGCATGGTTTCTCTGGGGCAGGCCCTGTTTTTCGGCGTGGGAGCCTACGTAGCCGGGTCGCTGGATGTCTATTTCGGCTGGCCGATCTGGTTGACCATTCCTCTGGCCACCTTTTTGGGAGGCGCTTTCTGTGCCCTGCTTCTGCTGCCGGTGTTGAGGCTCAGAGGGGTGTACTTCGCGATGGTCACCCTGGTGCTCCCGCTGATGTTGGAGCGGGTGATCGAGGCCACTGCGATCCTGGGCGGAACTGAAGGACTCACAGGCCTCAGACCGTTCCCCAGTGTCTCGGTGGAGCTCGTAATCATCACCGTCGCTGTCCTGGTATGTCTGTTCGGCTTCCGACGACTCATGAACACCGATTACGGGCTGGTTCTCAAGGCGATCAAAGACAACGACCGCTCCGTGATGAGTTCAGGCATCAATATCTATTGGATGAAGTTCCAGGCCCTTTTTGTTGCAGGCAGTGTAGGAGCCTTTGCCGGCGCGTATATGACTCACGTTTACCAGTTCGTAGGAATGCCGGCTTTCGCGCTGGACTATTCGATCCTGCCGGTGGCGGCAGCGGTGGTGGGAGGAACGGGAACGTATGCCGGGGCAATGCTGGGAGCGTTTGTCTTGGTAGGACTGTTGCAGGGACTGCCGGGCCTGATACTGTTTTCCTTTGCGCCTCTGCTGCCCGAGCACGTAGTGGGCCTGCTCACCAAAGCGGTTGATGAGCTGCACCGCATGCGAACCGTCATTTATGCGGTCTCACTGGTAGTCTTCGTCGTGGCGCTGCCCGAAGGGATCTTTCACTACATACAGAGAAAATACCAACAGTTCGAAAGATGGGTTGAAGTAGAGAAGTAACGACTTATTGTAGGGGCCTCATTTCATGAAACGGGATTCCCAAAACGTCCTCCTTGGCATCAAGCACCTCAGCAAGAGCTTCGGTGGTGTTAAGGCAGTGGTGAACGTCAGTTTCGACCTCAACGAGGGCGAGCTTCTGGGAATAATCGGCCCCAATGGATCGGGAAAGACAACGCTGGTGAATCTTATTACAGGCTTTGTCAAGCCCGACGCCGGCACGGTCACGTACAGAGGTGAGAACATAACCGGCAGGACGCCCTATCGCATCGCGCGCCTGGGGATATCCCGGACTTTTCAGATGGTGCGGCCTTTCGCGGCGATCCCCGCGTTCAAGAATCTCGTTATTCCGCTGTATTCCCCCAGAATGAAGGGGCTCACGGGTGGAGGATACGGAGACCGGGACTCGGTGGCCAAGGACCTGCTCGAGGAGGTCGGATTTGAACGGGAATCGTCCGTAACCTACAAGCCGGCGGGTAGTCTGCCCCACGGTTACCTGAAACGTCTTGAACTGGCCCGGTGCCTGGCGCTGCGCGCGGACCTGATCATTCTCGATGAGTTGTTTTCAGGGCTCAGCATAGCGGAATTGGCAAGCATTATTCCGATCATCGAAAAGTTGATGCACGAGGGTAAGACCGTGGTGATGATCGAACATCGCCTGAGGGAGTTGTTCCGCATCGCCGATCGGGTTGTGGTACTCAATTTCGGACAGGCCATCGCGGATGGGAAGCCCGCGGAAGTGATGGAAAAGGACGACGTGAAACAGGCTTACCTGGGGAGCGAGGCAGAAGAGTAGCAGCCTATAGCAACCACCATGCATTGAAAGGCGCAACGAAGCATGGAAATGCCGAAAAGGCGCCGGGTCCCGGGCGTAGGGGCGTAGCATGCTACGCCCTCTTGGATGCTCGGTCAGTGACGGCACTCGGCGGACTTTGCAGCTGCGTAGGATGTGGTGAGCGTAGCGAACCGCATCGGTCGAGAAAGGACACGAACGATGCGGTTCCCTTTGGTTACCGCATCCTACGGAGCGTTGACATGCGATAGACACGTGATACCGTATTTATGGGATCGAGTACTTAGTCGCCCGACCCTAAGCCGCCGGCGTGACCCAAGTCAGGAAAACCAATGCTGGAACTATCCAACCTCATGGTCTTTTACGAAAACGCGCTCGCTCTCAACGATTTCAGCATGCGTGTGGACCAGGGCGGAATTGTGGCTGTTATTGGGTCCAACAGCGCGGGCAAGACCACCCTGATGAACACCATATCAGGTCTCATCATCGACACCAAAATCAAAGAGCAGCGCAAGGGCGGGGAACGGATAACTCTATATGGAACAGTAGAATTCGACGGAAAAGACGTGACCAATGTTCATCCCCACGAAAGGGTTCGGATGGGGATGGTCCTTTGTCGGGAGAGGCATCCGATCTTCCCGGAGTCGGATCTGGTGGAGAATCTGCGTATCGCGGGCTACCTGAGAAAGAAGCGTGAGACTCAGGAGGCCATCGACTTCGTATTCCAACTTTTTCCCACTCTGAAAGGACTCAAGAGTCGAAAAGCGGGCTTCCTCAGTGGCGGAGAGCAGCAGATGTTGAGCATCGGCATGGCTCTGGTCGTGAAACCCCGCCTGTTGCTCTTGGACGAGCCCCTTCTCGGACTGAGCCCCGTCATGCAGACCACCCTTGTGGAAGCCATCAAGTCCATTCGAGACGAGACGAGACTGACCATTGTCATAGCGGAGCAGTTCGCCCGTCCAATACTCCCCATGATCGACCACGGATACATTATTGAGAACGGCATGCTCTCAATGGAGGGCTCAGGGCCTGAACTCATGGACAATCCTGAGGTAAGAGCGGCATACTTTGGAGTGTGAAGGAGACAGAGCAACACATGGCGCGCCTTGAACACCCAAACATCTATTCGGCCTTCGCGGAGAAGGCGGCGAAATACCCTGATAAGAGCGCTGTCGTCTTCCTCGGCACGCACTATTCGTACAAACGACTTCTCGACCTGACTGAACGATTCGCCGCAGCTATGGCGTCTATCGGTCTGAAAAAGGGCGACCGAATCGTTATGTACATTCCCAATTCCATTCAGTTCGTGGTCACCTGGCTGGGCATTCAGAGACTCGGTGGAGTCGCGGTTCCTGTCACTCCGATCTATACGTCCTTTGATCTGAAATACATCGCCAACGACACGGGCGCCAAAGCGATTGTATGCTCGGATCGCAATTTCGGATATGTAAAGCAGGTCATGCCGGACACCGCGCTGGAGCGAGTAATCATCACAAATCTTGCCGACCTCCTCCCCTGGTGGAAGCGAGCCTTTGGTCGGCTGGCGGACAAAATCCCTTCCGGCAAGGTCGAAAAAGCCGATTTTACACACTTTCTCCGACCTTTGATCTTCTCCGAAGCCTCCCCTGCGCCGGATCCGGCAACGACCGAAGACGATTTGGCCGAGATTCTCTACACAGGAGGAACCACGAAACATCCCAAGGGCGTTCCGCTTACCCACGGTCTTTTCCTTATATGCGGTGAGGAACAGCTTGCGGTTCGTGATCCGCTGTTCAGCAAGGACCAGGATATTATTCTGACCGGCGCTCCCCTGTTTCACGTCGCGGGGCAGACATGCGGCCTGTCCACGGTCATCGTGGGCGGTGGAACAATGATACTGCATCCCAGGGTCAACCTGGACGCGACATTCGATTCCATTCAGAAATGCAAGGCAACCAGCCTGGTAGGTGTGCCCGCGCTGTATCGAATGATCCTGGAACACGATCGGGTGGATCAATACGATCTGTCGAGCTTGAAATACTGCTTCTCGGCCGCGGATGTGCTTCCCGGGGAGGTGGCCAAACGATGGAAAGATCGCTTCGGGAGGGTCATCTTCATAGGGTACGGCGCAACCGAGACCTGCGGCGGTGTAACCATGGATCCTACCGACCGCGAAACCCCTCCGTCGAGCATGGGAACAAAGGTCCCGAGCAAAGAAGTCATGGTAGCCGTTGCGGATGGGATCGAACCGGTAAACCTGGGGGAGCCGGGTGAACTTTTGGTTCACTCCGATCCAATGGTCGGCGAGTACCTGAACAAGCCGGAAGAGACTGAACAGGCGTTCGTTGAGATCAACGGGAAATTGTGGTACCGGACCGGCGACATCGTCAGTGAGGATGAGAACGGCTTCTTCTACTTCGTAGACCGAACAGTAGACACCATCAAACACAAAGGATACCGGGTCTCCGCGTCCGAGATCGAGGCTGTTCTACAGGAACACCCGGCTGTGATCGAATCCTGCATCGTGGGAATCCCCGACCCCAAAGTCGGCGAAAGAATCAAAGCCTTCGTGGTCCTGAAAAAGGACATCAAAGGCATCACCGGGTACGAACTGATCCGCTGGTGCAAGGAAAGAATCGCAGCCTACAAAATCCCGCAATATATCGAATTCCGAGATATGCTCCCAAAATCCAAAGTCGGAAAACTCCTCAGAAGAGAAATCCGCAGCGAAGAAAAGAAACGCCTGGAAACCTAGAGGGAAAAGAGGGGAAGAAGGGAAGAGGTGAAGAGAGGAAGAGAATGCGGGGGGAACCTTTTTTCGGTAAAAAAGGTTCCCCCCGCACCCCCTCCAAAAAACTTCATATTGGCAAACTGTTAAGTGACCGCTGGTAAAGCCACGGACTGCTCGTTGTCACAGATGTCTCTCGCGGCAAACCCGGATTACAATAGTATTCGCGAAATGCTATGAAATGCCATAACCAGCGAGGCGCGGTGTTGTTTGCGAGAAGGCCATTTGGACGTGACCAAAGCTCCCGCATCGTCAGTTGGAGTTTTTTGAGGGGGGGGCCCGGGGGGGCACTTTTTTGCACAAAAAAGCGCCCCCCGGTTACTCTTAACAAAAACTCAAACAGCGCTAGCTCATGGCGAGTGCTCCGCCGTCCACGTAGATGGTTTGGCCGTTCATGTATTTGGCGCCGTCGGAGAAGAGGAACAGGACCGCTCCGACGATGTCGTCTACTTCTGCGAGTCTTCCCTGGGGGATGCGAGCGGTGATCTGGCGCTCCATGTCCGGGTTGGACCAGATCGGCATGCTGAACGGGGTCTTGGTGAGCCCGGGTCCCACAGCGTTGACGTTGATATTCATGGGGGCCCATTCAATGGCCATGCACATGGTGAGCATCTTGAGGGCCGCTTTGCTGCAATGGTACATCCCCATCATGGGAGCGCCTCTCTCCGCTCCGATCGTGGTTATGTTCACAATGCTCCCGCCGCCTTTTCCCATCATAATTCTTGCGCACTCCCGACTCAGGAGAAACGCGCCCTTTACGTTGGTATTGAAGATCTTGTCAACACCGTCCTCACGCAGATCCATGAGAGGTCTCAAGAAGCTGCGAGCCGCGTTGTTGACCAGTAAGTCTACGGTTCCGAAGGCCTCGACCGTGGCCTTTACCAGCGATTCTATCTGATCGCTTTGGGTGATATCGGTGACCTTGGCCAGGGCCTCGCCTCCCTTGGAACCGATTTCGTCGGCTGTTGCCTTTATCTCCGGCTCGGTTCGAGCCGCCACTACCACTTTGGCGCCTGCATCGGCCAAACCCAGGGCAACGGCTTTGCCTATTCCCTTGCCTCCACCTGTGACTATCGCTATCTTACCGCTCAGATCAGGTCGGTCGCTCATATGTTTTCTCCTCAGTCGATGTTATGTTTTCCTATAAACACCCGTGCCCAAAGAAAGGCACAAAGAAGCATGAAAATGCCGACGGCCTTACCGCGTTGTGCAGGAGCATCGTATTCTTGCCTGCTGGAATTGAAAGATGACACAAGAATGCGCGACCGAATTCATGAAACGGAGTACTAAGTGCGAGGGTAGACTAATGGGGGCCCATCCGGACCACCTTGTCAAGGCTGTTCCTTTATCATTCTAAGGACTTCTCTACACCGTATCCGCAGCTCTCTTTTTCCGTCATCTATTTTGTCCTGTTCGGCTTCGATCACCCTGTATGATTCCAGATCCTCGTGTTCTGCGGAAGCCAGCAGCTTATCAATGGCCGCTGACCATTCCTCACCGAACTCTGACTCATCGAAAATGAGTGCCGATAAATTGTACTTTCCCTTTGCAGTCAGATTCCCTGCGGGGGTCGAAATCTTGAAATCATAGGTTTCCGCACCTTTCGGCCAGGACCGGAAAGACTCTCTGGAACCTATGAGCTGTCTGGCCTTTTCCAGGCTTTGTTCCATTCTCTTCCGAAGTTCTCCCTCGAACGGGGTTCGGACTTGCGCCAAGAACACCTGATCCTTAAGCTGTCCGTAGGTAATCTGTAGGCCTTGCACATTACCGGCCTTCATCGAGTCCTGGAACCTTTCCCAATGCTTGCGAATGATTTCCGGAACGTTTTCACGTTGAACTTCAGCGACGCGCGCTTCAAGATCTATCGCGATTCTGTCCATGACGTCCGGGTCCAGCTTCTGGGCGACCTCGCGCCGCAATTTGGGCATCATGTTCTTGACTTTAATTTGTAAGGCCGCCATCTCCACCAGCGTGGCATGAATCCCGTCCAATTCTTTTTCCATTTGACTGTCTGAGGGCAGCAACGGATTGCTGGAAACCCTTGTAACTTCAAGAATGCTGTTCGCTAGTTGCCCCCAATCCGGGTCTTGGGATTTGTTTTCCACAATGAAGTTAAGTGTCGGCCGAAGATTGTTAACCAATGACTGCTGAGTGATTCCTTGACCGATCCATCTGTATGCCCAAAAACCTGCCAATGCCACGAGGATGATGACCACAAACGCCGAAGCCCTGGTCCGGGGGGGCGCGGCGGTGACCAGTTCTAGTCCGCCCGGACCGAAAGTGTCACGTGACATGGCGGAAGGCTCGCGCTTGGCCGGATCTTCTGCGCCGACGTACTTTGAAACTACGATCCCACAATGAGGACATACATCCGATGTCCCGGATAGTGGCTTCCCGCACGAGGGGCACCGAAAAGCGCCATCAGGAGATTTCCCCGAGATTGTGAAATCGGTGGCGTAATCTTCGCGGGTCAACAGCCCCCCCTCCTCAAGTCTCCTGAGGAGGCCTTGAAGTTGCCGGGGGGACAATTCGTATTTCAGCATTAAGGCATCATCGCGCATACCCGAACGAATATCCTCCAAGACTGCCGCGACTTTGATTTTCCTTTTCTTCATGGTCATTCTCCAGCGCTGCTGGAATGAGGCCTAGGCCTCATGAGGAGCGCAACTGACTCAACGCTTGTTGGGCGGTCCGCCTGGACGAGCCCATTGCACTGTTCTTGGGACGCCCATGCTCCACCTCCCCATCACATCCCTCTACCCCCTGAAGTGCCCTCATGTTACCGAAACGAGTTGAACGGCACAACTGCTTTCCACGGATAAACGTGACAATTCAGCCAGGAGGGAGTAGAGGCCTCTCTCCAAACATGTCATCGCGGGCCCGGCGAACCAATCTCTGTTCCGTCGGTTCGCCGGCGCCCATTGGGTCTGAAAGCCCGCATCGACCGGTCCATAGTCTCGATACCGGTACCAGCGGAGATCTGTTGTGGCTTTGATAGAAGAACCAGGATGTCGATGCCTACGAGTCGGCCCGGGACGGCCGTCAGATTTCCGCTTAACAACTTGGCCTCACTAGTGTAGCGTATTGCACAACCGTGGGAAAAGACCGATACCTGTAGATCTGGTGATCGGGGATTCCGATCCTTGGAGGTAATATCTATGGAACCATCTGTGAAGGCTACTGTTTGTGGGGACATAGCCACCGTGATGCTCAACAGGCCCAAGGTGTTCAATGCTTTCGATCTGGATACCATGACCGGTGTGGCCGAACACCTTATCAACCTTGCCGCAGACGACACTGTGCGCGCAGTAGTTATATCAGGGGAAGGCAAGGCCTTCTGCGCCGGAGCGGACTTGAGATCGGTGGACGCGTGGCCGGGCGGGCTCGCGTCTGCCTTTCACAACATGGCAGCGCGCTATCATCAGGCCATATTGGAAATCAGACGCATGCCCAAGCCGGTGATAGCGGCGATCAACGGCATTGCCGCCGGGGGCGGGTTTTCTTTGGCGTTGGCCTGCGATTTTCGTGTCATGGCCCACTCTGCCGTATTGAGACAGGCGTACACTTCCAATGGTCTGAGCATCGACGGTGGGGGAACATTCATGCTGCCCCGGCTCGTGGGCTTGGCTCGCGCGCTGGAGATCGCCGCGTTCGACAAGCCGATCACCGCTGATCAGGCGCTCAAATGGGGGCTTGTCACAAAGGTCGCCAAGGACGGACAAGCGCTGACCGTGGCGGACGATATGGCTCAGGGCATGGTCCAGGGCGCCATCTCCTCTTTTGCGCATGCAAAGGAGCTGTTCACCGACTCATTCAACAACTCTTTTGAGACTCACATCGAGCGGGAAAGGATTCTCCTGTGCGAAAGCGCGGCAAACCCCGAGGGCAAAGAAGGCATACAGGCGTTTCTTGAAAAACGGAAGCCGATTTTTAATGGATGAAGGTTGAAGTCGATTGCGCGATCTGCATACTAATTGGGTCGCGCAACACCGCGCAAGGGATCAACCTCAATGGCGGTGATCGGGCATTCCAGTTCGCATTGATAGCAGGTCTGACAATCTTCAGAATACGCTATTTCGGCCTGACGCGAACTGGGGTTCATCCTGAACACGTCCATGGGACAAATCTCAACACAGGTCCCGCACCCAATGCACTTGTCTTTGTTCAGCGACGATATCATCTCGTTTTCAACTCCGGTTGAAGTCCGTACCTCTGCAATGGAACTTCTTCAGTGGAGAGTAATGGCCGGCCGGCCTCTCCTTTTTCTATGTTGATCCACTTCAGCCATTTCTTGTTGTCGGTTTTTGGGAAGTCGGCCCGATAGTGGTCTCCGCGTGTTTCGTTGCGCTTAAGAGATGCTCGTAGGTAGAATTCAGCAGCCAGAACCATGTTACGGGCCTCGTGGGCTTTGACGAGCTGGTGGGGATCATGGGCATAGAGGTCCGGCAGGCAATTGTAGCGGATGCTCTCAACCTCGGCCAAGGCGCTTCTGAGTGATGCCTCGGTTTTCCTCAGCGAGACCCAATAGGGTAGAATGACGTTCTGAAGTCTTCCAATAACCGTGTCGGGATGAACGCCCGATTTTCTCTTCATAGGCAATAGAGCGTCGCGTCGCTTTTGGTCCAGATCTTCCCGGTCGATTTCCGTGTCTCCGATGTCGTTCAAGAACCCGGCTGCGGCCCGGCCCGCACGTTCCCCTGACCACATGACTCTCATGGTGGAATACCCGTTCAGGCCGGCCGGATCGACGGACTGGGCGGTCCCCGCCGCGAATAGTCCTGGGGAGTCGGACATACAATCCATGTTGGTTCGCACTCCGCCCCGTATAGTGCGAATCAATGGGCCCCATTCCTGAGGACGACCGGTAGGATCCACCCCATGTTCCTCCAGCGCTTCAAACATCCGGAGCAAGAACCCGGTAGCGTTCCTCTTGTACAGAAATTTGAGAAACAACCGCCAACGGAGTCCCGTCATGTCCAAATAGAACGGCGGGGCGTTTCCCTTCTCCATCTCATCGGCCATGGTCTGAGCTATCCGGAAAGGCTCCGCTCTGTCCGCACTGGCCGCGTACCGGCCCATGAAGGTCTCCTTTCCCGCGTTGAGGAACTTGCAGCCGTACCCGGCCGCGAGGTCGGCAAAGGCTTCCAACGAATATTGGGGGGATCCGGTATTGCTTCCAAGAAATTCCATGTTGTTGAGGCGCGCGCCCGCGTCGTAGGCTAGCAAAAACCCGTCGCCCGTTGCCTGACCTATGCACGCTGAATTTCGAAAGCCGCAATCAGCAGTTGCCAGGACGATGCACCCGGCCTTGAAGCCCACGGTCTTCCCCGTGATCCGATGAACCCCCATTGCCCCTGCGATGCGGCCTTTGTTCTTCAGCAACGAAGTAATCATGATCTTGGAGTAAAACCGAACATCACCAGCCTTGACCTGTTCCTTTATCGGAGCGACCAGGGCGGATCCTCCCCCAAGATCCTTGAAACGCGCCATGGCGTTCATCCTCAGGTGTCGGGCACCCCCAACGGGCAAGGTCGTGGAACCCCAGGGGGTGCGCTTGTACCATAGCCCCCAGGATTTGAGTCGGAGGAGACGAGCGTAGGAAGTGGAAAGCATATCAATCACCATGTCCTGGCGACTCAGGTAGCCTTGCTGTCGAACCAGTTCGCCCAACCACAGATCAGCATTATCTCGTGGGCCACAATAAATTGTTGCGCCCGCGCACATCTTAGACTGACTGGAGTCGGCAATTGCCCCCTTGTCCACTACCACGACATTTTCAACACCGTTGTCTCGAGCGGAGAGGGCGCTCCACAAGCCCCCGAGTCCGCTTCCGATAACCAAGAGGTCGGTCTCGACAAGGTCGTCGCACTTGATTGATTTGGGTCTTACGTGGCTGCCCGTGCAGTCCTTGTTGTTTCCTTCCATTCCATGTCACTCCTTCAATTCGAAAACCAGTTCGCACGTATCATCCCCGCCGGACAAGAAAGACTCGTGAGTATGCACAAGCTTTGGGTTAATGGCCCGGCTTAACGCGCAGAAGGTAGGAAAACTCAGAGTGTCCCGACAGAATTTGCGGGTCAGATATTTAGCGGCTGGACAGTGTTTCTCGATACGAACGGATCGTCTCGGGGTCATCTCCGTGATCTCACCCCTTACACCGGAAAGGGTGTGAATATAGGTGAGGACCTTTACCGCGGCAATGGCATCATTTTCGCCTATTCCCAATTTGTCGATGATCCTCTTTAGCTCATAATCTCGGAAGTATTTCACAAAAACATCAGGCCTGTTCTCCATATCGGATCCGACAACCTTGCGCAGTTTGTGCAACAAGTGCAGATATGGCAACAAGAGCAAACGTCGGCCATAGAAGAAGAATCTCTCTGAAAAGGGAACATCGTAGTAGTCTCGTCTCATCAACGGTCTTTCCATTTGGTCTCTCCCGGCTAAATCGCGCCCATCTTGCCCAGCAACCGCATCGGCCTTATCACGAGCAGGTTGAGAAGCGCAGGCGACATCTTGAAGAGGCTCCTGATCTGGACCAGCTCGATCACATTTCCGTCAAAGTCGGCCACGTAGGCCAAGGCGCCTCGCGGGCCGAAACCCCAATCAAAGTCGGTCGGAGGGACAAGCGGTTTTGCCCCGCCTTTGATCGTCTGTGCGTACGCGGTGTGGATGTCATCCACATCAAATGCGATCTCCGTGAGCCCCGGGTCGCCGAACCTTCTTCCTTTGAAGACGCGTTCCCCGGGCTGTGTTCTGCAGTGAAACAGTTTGATCATCCCACCGTCCAGGGAACAGAGGCTCGCGGTTGAACCCGCGGTCCGCCCGAGCATCAACACTTCTAATTCCTCGCCGACCGGGCCGGTCCTGTCCGGTGTCCCGAAAGCGGAACATTGGCGCCAAATCAGCTTGTCGAATCCCAGCAGACCGCCATAAAAGGATCGGGCACGCTCCAGATCCGACGTGCCCAGACCAACATGGCTGATTCCGAGCACTTTGGCACGCCGAGTGCGGGAAGTGGCGGAATCGTCCGTTTCCAGCAGCTGTATCAGGATTCCGTCAGGGCTCCGAAGGTACGCGAATTTCCAGGCCTCGGAGGATCCCACTTGCAGTTCTTCTATGTTCGTCAGGAAATCTATGCCGAGGCCTTTCAAGTTGTCGAAAATATGGTCCAGGTTTTGAACCCGAATACCTAACTCAAGGATACCGATATCGCTCAAAGTGGCGGAGACAGGTCTTGTCCGGGGATTCGTGTCCTTGTGTTGGAAGAGTTCCAGTCCCGGTCCGCCGGAGGCGTTAAATGAGTTATGGATGTGCATCCTGACTTTCCGTCCGAACATTGGTTCCAATTCCCAGACGTCGTACTCGGACTCACCCACCTTGAACTTGAAGCCCAGGCGCCGGCGATAGAACTCATACGCTTCAGCCACGTCCGTGACCCCGATACCCACATGTTGCAGGGCGTTGATCAAGGGGGCCTCCTTCATTTGTGATGAGCCTGTCCCAGAAGACCGTGCAAGTGTTCTTCCAGGGTGGTCACCTTGAAATCGGGGAACACCTCGTCCAATGATGTTGAACCGTTACAGTATCCGTGCCGGTTAAAGTACTCGACCAGGTGGACTATGGTTGACATTCTGTGATTGCGCAGATGAAAGATCGGTCTGGCGAGCTTCAGTATGCACAACAGGGGCCATTTCCCGGAGGGTCTCACTCTCCGGCCCGATATCTCGGTCATCAGCGCGGCTACCTCAGCCGGGGTGTGTGGCCGTGGGTCCACGCAATCCAAGGGACCGTTCACCCTTATGTCGTGCTCAAGGAGATCCAGCACCAACCTGGGGATGTCCTTTTGCGCGGTGAAATTGAACTTGAGGTTGGGCTTGACCGGAAAGACAAAGACGCCGTGCCTGATGAACTTCACTCGGGTGTCGATCACATCTTCCATGTATGACCCGCATCGTATGGAGGTCCACGGTACTCCGCTTTCCGAGAGCATCTGTTCCACCTCCAACTTGGCATCCAGAAGAGCGACCCCCGTGGACCGGTCAATGCCGATGCAGGAGACGAATATCAGATGAGGCAGGTTCGTCTTTCCGGCCGCGGCAATTGAAGGTCGGGCCGATTGTACCTCAATATCCTTGTTGTTCCGCGGCCCAATGGGGGTGATCAAGAAGGCTGCATCAACACCCTTCATGACCCGAGCCGCATCGTCCTCGTTCATCATGCTTCCCTGGATTACCTCGGCCTCGGGAAAACGCCTGGATATCCTTTGAGGGCTTCGCGCGAGTATTTTGAGATCCATGCCCAGGCCCAAGAATCCATCCAGGAATGGCTCACTTATCTTGCCGGTCCCTCCTATGATCGCTATGGAAAACTTCTTGTTTTGCTTCATGATATCCTCGATGGTTCTCTTTGCCATTAGCTCACCATCGTGATCCCGAGGGGTTGCACATCTCCAGGTGAACGGTTACTTTCATTGTTCCAGCGAGTATCGGGATCAACTCTGTTTTTGTCACTTCCGGTAGTTTGCGCGGCCCGCGTAGAATTCCTCCTCAGGCTCTCGGGGCGCTATTCCGGACCTGACCAGGCCATCCTTGAACCTGATCTTGTCACGTTCGTACAGACGGGCCGTGGGCAGCGTCATGGGCCCGCCGTTCATGCCTGTCAGCCACCCCATGTATTTCCAGTGCATGATGTTGTAATTCCCGGTCAACACAGTGGGCATTACGAGATCCTCAAAAGTATCCCTCGCAGGCGTCATTTCCCAGTACAGCTTCATGGCTTCATCCATCCTGCCGGCGAGCAGAAGGTCGAAATGCTCGACCAGCCGTGGATTCTCAGGAGTCTGCAAATACTCGTACGGCGCGGACCCGGCCCACTTGACTCCTAATTCGAGAACGAACAGGGGCCACCAGGACACGACCGGAGAGTTGAGCATGACTTTGTGGCCGCAGCGTTTGACGCACTCGTACTGCATTGATAGGTCGGGCACCCCAAGCTTCATGGCCACCACGTTCTCGATATCCGCTATCTTGTCCACCAGATCAGGGGAGAATCTCGCGGGGTGAAACCTCTCGAAGTTGTACTTGTGAGAAGGATAGGCCACCACCGCCAGGTTGGTGGCTCGGCATATGGTCTCGAAGTATTCATAGGCTTCCTCCTCCGATTTTGGCCGGAAGCTTGGCGGGAAAGCCACCATTACGCTGTCCAGGTCCTCCTCCTCCGCGATTTTGATGTTCCTGATCTGTTCGTCCATCGTGTTGTTGCAGATGTAGGCGTCGAGCAAAATCCGCTCTTTGGCCTCGCTCTTGACCATCCGGTAGTACGGCCTGAGTATTGTTTCGTGGAGCATCAGGGGTACGCCTTCCGCGGCCACAGTAGTCGCGAAGAAGCCGTGCTTGACGCACATGTTCACGTCGTGCCGCACTCCGGGCTCGTCCAGGACGAACATGTCTCCATCTCCCAGGTTCGCGGGTTTGAAACTGGGAGTTACCACGTTCTCGATGCCCCTGAACTTCTCCTTTGCCCATTCCTTGGCTTCGGATTTGGTGTATTCGGCCATCGTATGTAACCTCCTTTTACCTGTTGCCGAGATGTCGGTGAAGACACCGGCAATCGCTATTTCCAGCCCATGACGTCAAGACGGCAAATCTGATTGGCCCCCTCGTAGATCTGTGTCAGCTTGGCGTCCCGCATGAGCTTCTCCACGAGATACTCTTTCATGTATCCGTACCCACCCAGAACCTGGACGGCATCAGTTGTGACTTTCATTGCCATGTCCGAGCAAAAGACCTTGGCCATAGAGGCCAAATCCGACGCGCCTCCCGTGGTTTGGATGTTCTTCCACAAGGCGTAGTGGCCCAGCCGGCGGCCCGCCTCAATGTTCATGGCCATGTCAGCCAACATCATGGCAACGGCCTGGTGTTCGATGATCGGCTTTCCACCCTGGACCCTTTGTTTTGCATATTTCAGCGCTTCGTCGTACGCTGCGCGTGCAATGCCCACAGCAATTAGACCGATTGCGCCTCGGGAAAGGGGCATCAGGCGGCCCTCGTTATATTCAATCCCAAGACCTACTTCGCCGTACAGGTTCTCAATCGGGACGCGAACGTCCTCAAAGATGAGCGAGGTTGTCTGACCCGCCCGTTGGCCCATCTTGTCTTCCGTCCTCCCTATACTGAGCCCGGGCGCGTCACCGGGAACATAGATCTGGAGAGTGGCCTCCTTGCCCGCTTTCCGGTCCCTGGTCGCGAAAACCAGGTAAAGCTTGGCCAAACCGCCGTTGCTCGTGAATTGCTTTGTTCCATTGATGACGTACTCGTCTCCGACGAGTACCGCGGTAGTCTGAGTGTACCCCGGGCGAAATCGGCAAGCGGACAACTGGTCTGAACCGCCTCCCGGCTCGGTACTGGCCATGCCGCCCAGGTTGCCATCCTTGGAACAGAGCAAAGGCAGATACTGTTCCATATGAGCGGGGTTCCCCTCGAGCATGATCATGATCTGCAGCCCCCAGGTTACCCCCACTGTTGTGGCAATTCCCGCGTCCGCGTAGGCCAACTCCTCAATGGCCACGCCCAGGGAAAACAAAGACGCTCCGGATCCGCCGTATGCCTCAGGCACTATGAGGCCGAGATACCCATGTTCAGCCAGCCTCTTGATGATCTCCCAATCAAAGTCGTGGTCCGGGTCTCTGTCCACGGCCAGGGCTCGTGGCCGTACCTCGCTCGCGCAGAACTTCCTCAGTTCCGTCCGGATGATCCGTTCTTCTTCGGTAAGAGAGAAATCAATCATTCTCACTGCTCCTTCTTGTCAGGGCTCCCTTGGGGAATAATCTCGAACGAAACCGATCCCGACTCAGACCGTTTGATCATGAACTTCATGGCAAAAGAACGGGAATAGTTCTCCGCGTCCTGGAGAGTGGCCCACTCATAAATTCCCATGCAGAAGCCGGTCTCCTCATCCAGCAGCCAGAGTTTTGACCTGAACCCGGGAAGGCCTGCGAAAAACGGGATCGTGAACAGAGAAAAGACCTTGTTCATCCGAGGGGACATGTCGGCCACGCGGAACCTGACCTTGAAGATTGCCCCGTTGCGGCCGACATCGTGGGGATCCGGATCTCGAATCATCTGCCTGAAAATAATGAATCCCTGTCCGTCCTCGTTAGTAACCATCTCGCGGATCCGATTCCTTGGAAAATGGAGGCGCCCCATGACCAGGCACAGGTTCGCCTTGAGAAAGCTTGTGAGCGGATTGAGTTTCATGTTGAGTCTCCTGTTTCCGGACAATGTCGGTCCGAGCCTGCGCGCCTCGCCTTAACCACAACCGTTAAATGGGTTAAATATCAGGACAAAAAATTCCGCACTACCAGTCGGTTCATGCGAACACACTCCAGTCTGATCCGCTGATCAGGTGGCCCTAACACCATTCATCACCAGATCGAACATGCTCCGGATCTGATCGGCTCGTTCTTTCCCCTGAAGCCCTGATGTCACGCTGAAATGAACAACTGCTCTGAGCAAGTTGAAGACAGTTTCGGGATCCACATTCCCACGCAGCCGGCCTTCCGACACACCAACGTTTATGAATCGTAGGAGCTGTTCCGTGACGCCGTCGGTGTGCTCCAGGACCTTTTGCTCAATGGCCGGATACTCCATCAGGACTTCGCTCATGTAATCAACGTGACCGTCCTGGAAGAAGTCCGGGTATTCCACCAGCATCTTCTCCAGAGCCCCAACATAGTCTTCCTCCTGTTCAATGATCTCCAGCATTCGTGTCTGCATCGATCGGATATGACCTATGATAATATTCTCAATGAGTCCTTCCTTCGACGAGATGATCTTGTACAGGGTGGGCTTGGTGAGACCCGCCGCGGCGGCTAGTTGATCCATGTTCCATCCCTTGAGGCCGCGTCTGGAGATTAGTTCGCGTGCTCGGTCGTAGATGCGTTGTTCGACAAGCTGGTCATTGACTTTCAAAACAGCCTCCGTTAACTACCTTAGTCAAGGCAGTTAATGTTGTCAAGTAAAAAATGGTGGC
The DNA here is from genome assembly GCA_964527475.1 of uncultured Syntrophaceae bacterium. Lineage (GTDB taxonomy): Bacteria > Desulfobacterota > Desulfomonilia > Desulfomonilales > Desulfomonilaceae > CAZGNL01. Next base: position 13,469 of record CAZGNL010000005.1, on the reverse strand, counting down.
CGGCAAAAAGAAAGCAATCGTATGCTGATGGCCGATTGTTCGCTGGTTTCTCATCGGGGGCGACTCCGATCACTGCCGGGATCGGGAATATAGCTCTCTCGCCCGATTTGTATCGGGATGGATGTTGTGGCAGTACTCATACCATTTCGCGAATATTATTGTAATCCGGGTTTGCCGCGGGAGAGGTCTGTGTCAACAGGCGTAACCGTTCACCGGGAGATGTGCAACCCGCTGGAATCACGATGGGGGAGACTAATTCCAACAAGCAGTCCGTGGCTTCGCCTCGGACATACGCATCAGGAACGCGCTTGCTGCGCCTGGATTCTCGAAGCACTCACGCCCGGCGGGCCGCTACGGACCAATACTGAAGCTCCCACACCAACCGGCTCGTAAATTGGCCCTACGCCCGGTAGCTTCCCCTTCGAGCATCCCCCATCGTAGGCCCCGGGATTTTACTTGTTATAGCAGTTCTCGAAAGTTCTCACGGATTCGCAGGCTGGAAAGCCTGCGCCACAGAATGAAGTTTCGGAGGAATCCGAAATTGGCTTCGAGAACCACTATGGTATGAAAACTCTAGCCGCCAAGGCGGCTCGGAGTCCCGAAGGGACGACAGATAGCGAGCGCGTAATGGTTCTGTCGTCCCTTCGGGACTCAGGTGTTCTGCAATGGCCCTTACCCGGCGATGAATCGCCGGGCTATTTTCTGACGCCCTTTCAGGGCTACGGTCTTTCGAGAAAGAAGCGAGAAAGAAGCGAGAAAGAAGGGGCACGCCAAAGAGTCAATCCGTGATTACTTTTAAGAACCGCGATAGCGCCTTGGCTCAACCGATGAGGTCTCGTCGTAATCCTTCAGTTGAGAGGGGGAATTGGCAGTCAAGGACGCGTTTCACTATCTGCTCAAGAGTTTTCTCCAGGTGGATAGGCCCTTGAAGCGAATTCTATTGTGATCGACTTCCTGGAAGTCATCGTCGGGGGTGACTCGCCAGTCTCCTATGAGTAGAAAGGGCGCCCAGTAGTAGGGATGGCTGGTACGCTGTTCCTTTAGCAGCATGAGTTTGGCGCGACGCAGGGCCTCGGCCTTTGAGCCGTCTTTGATCCTGCTGTACATTTCTGCGAATACCTCTATTGCGCTGTCGTTTATTGCGCTGTCGCCTGCGCCTTGCCACATGCCCAGTACCACGGACTCGGTCCCGGAAAAGAGGAATGCCCTTGCCAGGCTCCACAGACCTTGCGTCTTTACCTGCAAATCCTCGCCTGAAGAAAGACTGGAAGAGAGCACGACCAGGTCGGCATTCAGCCTGAGTCCGAACACTTCTCCCAATTCCAGGAACCCGTCATTCTCCTGATCTCCGTATAGGGAAAAGGCTATGGCGGGCTGCTGCCAGAGACGGCCGCCGCCGGAGAGGAGCACTCCCTGCGCGGCCAGATGCACGAACGAATAGCGGCTCAGATCCGCCTTCTTGAAAAGGGTTTCCGTGGCCTGTGGTCCGAAGTAGGTTTGGGTGCGACCACCGACTATCTTCACGATTTCAGCGATCTCCTTGCGCGCCCGGCTCAATGGCAGCAGAGTCGGCGCGCCGGTTCCCGTGGCCTTGCCCGCGTAGGCCGTGATCAGCCTCGCCGCGCCCTGATTCAGTTCCTTGGCATCCTCCGCGTCGTTGTAGACGGCGTCCCCAAAAGCGACCAGCTTCCATCCAGGTTTTCGGTCACGTTTCCTCATCCTCAGATGTGAGAGCACAGCAGCAGAGGGGGAATAACAGAAGGCATATTTCTCCACCAGATGATTAGGACGATCGGTCGGGGACCAGAATTTTTTCTTCGCGTGGGCCTTGGACGTTACAAGGATCTCGAACGGCAATGAATTCAAGGGGCCGTCCGGGATCACCATAACGGTTTTCTTGCCGGCCAGGAACGATTCCACAGGTCTGATCAGGTACGAGTAGAGCCGATAGGCTACCGAAGGATCCCAGCCGGCTCGGACCCCAGCCTTGTGAAGCGGTTTCGTGATGGCCTCAACATCCCGTTCCAGATCCTTGCGCGGGTAGTCTATGGAGTATGTGTAGAACCGTTGCTTGTCGATGGCAAAAACATGTGTTCGGCTACGGGTGACCACATATTCAAGGATCGCCTCATCCGGATCCACCACATATCTCTGCAAACGGTGAACAGTGACGGGCTTGGGATACCTGAGTTTGCTGTACGAGGGATACTCCTGTTGCAGCCGGGCCTTGAGTTTTGCAAAGATCTTTTCTTTGGACCGCCGATCGGCCAACAGTTTCCCGATCAGTTTGTGGTCCGGTTTTGCTCGGGACAGTTCCGATGAGATCCGCGAGTTGATCTGTCTGAGTCCCAATTTGAGGCTCTTCTCCTTGATCACCAGTTCGCGGGGCAGGTCGGAGAAGCTCTCTACATTGATTCGTGAGAGGGTATTCTCGAAAGCAGCCGCCTTGAGCTTTTCGACGATCCTCAATGCCTGGTTGTCGTACGCTCCTTTTGGGTCCTTGCGTGCCAGCTTCATGAGCACACGTAACGTGGTTTCGAATAGAGCGGTTTTCCCGCCGAAGATGAAGTTGTCCTCATCGGACTCTTCCACAATGTCCGCTTCCATTGCCTCCAGGATTGTTATGGCCTTCCTGTAGGATTCCAGCGCTTCCCCGAGACGGCCCTTTCCCTGGAGCGCCCGGCCCATGATGAAATAGGCCTTCCACAGCATACTTCTATCCTCAGAGCGCTGTGCTATCTCGAACGCCTCCTTCAGGTCAGACACTGCGGCCCCGAAATTGCCCAATATGGAGGTGACCAGGGCTATCTGAAGCAGGTTCTCATTTACGCCGCGGCGGTCGTCCAGCGCTGTGCGTTTGTCCTTGGCCTGCCTATAATAGTCCAGCGCGGTACGAGGGCGTCCCAGGATCTGGTGCAGAGTGCCGATGCGGGTCAGTACCCGGGCTTCGGTCCGATCATCCTCCATTTCCCTGGTCAGCGCCAGGGCCTTGATCTGCCTGTCCAGGGCTGCCTCGGTCTTGCCAAGTTTGCTGAAAATGTCCCCCAGGCGGATGAGTTCGCTCTTGCGCATTGCGACGTTATTGGTCTCAGAATGGACCCTCAATGCGTCTTCCAGGAATTCCTTGGCCTTGTCGTACTCTTCCATCCGGTAATAGATGTTACCTATCCGGTCGTAGATCTTGCCGAGTTTGCTCTGCGTGCCCGTAATCTGGGCCATCGCGAGGGCCTTGTGATAATATGCGAGGGCTTTTTCGAAATCTTTGAAACCTTCGTAGATTTCACTGATGTGGAAATCCAGGTCAAGAGATTCCGTCGTGGTAAATCCAAGCTGAGAGCGCAACGTCACCGCCTTGTGAAGATTGGACAAAGCGCGCTCATACTCGCCCGTCTTGCCCTGGATGATTCCCATGCCTCCCAGAGCCCACAGTTCCCCCCGTCGATCACCCTGTTTCCGCATCATGGCGATGGTTTTTCGTAACAGTGCAAGGGCCTGATCATACTCGCCGGCATCCCGGAGAACTGTGGCGGTCTTTATGTTAATTGATGAAATCGCTCTTGCGTCATCCATGTCTCGAGCCAGTTTCAAAGCTTTCTTCAAAAGCTCAAGAGCTCGTGGGGCGTTCCTTTTGGCCCTCTCCAACATGGCTATCTCCACCAGAATTGCAACCTGTCCCCTGGGATTGTGCAACCTGCCGTTGGTCTTTGCCGCCTCGTGAAGGTATGCCTGGGCCTTTTCAAGGTCTCCTTTTGCAAGCTCGATCTTTCCTATGCTCGCCAGATCTGCGGCTATTCCCCTATGATCCTGGATCTCACGGTGCAACGAAAGAGCAGTGGAGAAGTTCTCAAGAGCCTGCCTCTGAGCTCCCATAGCCCCGTGAACATTGCCCAGGTTTGTCAGGATGTCCGCCTCGCCCTTCTTGTCCGCCAGCTGCCGAAAGACTTTCAACGCCTGTTCCAGGCTCTTGAGAGCAGGGGACATCTGATTCTTGTGCTTGAGCAGATTGCCTATGTTGGCCAGGTTTGCGGCAACGCCCCTACGATTGCCGATACCCTTGCGAAGGTCCAGCGCGGTCTTGAAAAGGTCCAAGGCCTTGTCATAGTCTCCCAGATTCTTGTGGTGGACCCCCAAAGCGGTCAGGTCTCGGCCTTCTCCCAGGCGGTCCCACATGGCCCTGTGTTCCTTCAGAGCCCTTTGCAAGTGTTGATCTGCTCTATCCCGATCTCCACGGAGTTCATAGACCAGGCCCATGAGGTGGTCGCAGTCGGCCATACCGCGGCGATCGTTGACTTCCGAGAAGTCCTTTCTGGCCGCGGCCGCGACCTGCAGGACCTTCTGAGAGGCTCCTCTGGTGCGGCGAAAACGTGCCACGGCCAGTCGAACCCTCCCTCGTGTGCGGTGGTCCGTCACGCCCCGGGCGTCTTCCACAGCCTCTTTGAGCAACTTCCACGCAAAGTCGGTGTCCCCAAGGCAAGTGTGAATTCGGCCAAGGAGGACCTTGGACAAGGCCATTCGGTTTCTGTCACCGATCCTCCGGGCAATGGCCAGGGATTCCTGAGCGTATTCCAGAGATTTTCTCACAAATCCTTGAAGAAAATAGACCTCGCCGATCAACTGGAGGGCGCCGGCCTCGCCGCCCGGATCGGTCAAACCCCTGAACTCCCTCAGGGCTTCGCCGCCAAGTGCGAGCGCGGCTGTCAGCCTGGATCTGTCCTTTTCCAGATTCCCCAGAGCCAAGCGCACTCTGGCCCCCATCAGACGATTGCCGACCCCGGAAAAGTGGTTCAGAGAATCAGTGAGGTTTTTCACCGCCTCAATGGTCTTCCCGCGATGATGAGCGTCCAGCCCCTTCACCAGCGGGGGAAGGCCGCGCGCGGCCGCTTTCGCGTCGCCTGATACAAGAGACCGGCCCCGTTCCAGGGCCTTTTGAGCCGCTTTCAAATTGCCGTTGACCTGTTCTACATAGGCCAATCTGAATAGTGTCTCTCCTCGATCCTTATTTCGCTTGAGTCTTTTGTAAAGCTTGTCGGCCTTAATGAAATTGGCCCTCGCAGAGCGGTAATCCGACCGGGAAACCTGAATCTCGCCCATCAGTACGAGGATGCGGGCTGATTCAAGTTCATTCTTCTTCTTATTGTAGATCGACAGAACGCGGCCATAGGATGAAAGGGCCGGGGAATACCGATGAAGCCTGATCTGACATGCGGCCATGTCCTCCAGTAATCCGGGCCTCCGTGAGGCCTCCGACTCAGGTAGAATCCTTATTGATTCCTCAAAATGTTTCAACCCCGATGAATAGCGGGATCTACGCATCAGGATGCGACCGGCGAGAAGGTAATCAAGGCTGCGGGCTCGCGCGTTCTTCAGGACGCGGTACAGATTGATGGAACGCTGGAGTTCCTTGAGGGCTTCTTTGTCCTGTCCCAGCCGGTGCAGCATACGGGCCGCGCCCGAACGGGCTGCGGCTATGGCCTTCTTGTCACCGGACGCTTCGGCCTTTTGAAGGGCTTTCCTGTATCTTTCAAGCGCGGTGCCGTAATCCTTCATCTTTGCCGACTCCGCGGCTTGCTTCAGCAGCGATGGTAAGAACCTGCTCTTTTTTCCAACAGCAGTTGACGGCTTTCCCGTTCCACTGGATTTGGCCGCGGGCCGCATCTGTGGTCCAGCTCGCTTCTGTGACCGGACGGAAGCCTGCCGCGGTTTCTTGTCCGACTTGGTTTGCTTGACCGATTTGCCCGCGTCAGGACGGGTTTCCGACGAGAAAGCCTCGGCCGCATTGGTGGCAGGTTGGCTTCCCCCGCCGAGCAACACGTCAAGGCCGGCGACTCCCGGGGTTGATATGTCATCCTGAGTAGCCCACGCGAACTGCGGCATGGAACTGTCGACCGCGAGCAACAGCAATGCTGCCGCAACCAATACCCTGAGCGCAGACCAGAGCCGATAAATGACGGGTGTGATCATTGTTCCTTCTTTTTGCGGGCATATGCTGCCAGGCCTGTGCCCGCGACAATCATGCCGACGCACAGGATTTGTCCCATGGTAAGGAAGCCTGCGAGGAACCCCAACTGGGGATCGGGTTCTCGAAAGAACTCCACGCAAAACCGAATGACGCCGTAACCAATGAGAAACGCGGCCAGAACTTCACCATCGTTGCGTGTCCTCAACCTGAGCCACCAGAGTATCGCGAAGAGCAGCGGCCCCTCGAAAAAGGATTCGTAGAGCTGCGAAGGATGACGAGGAAGATCTCCGCCCCCGGGAAAGAGAATTCCCCAGGAAACCGTAGTGACACGACCGAAGAGCTCTCCGTTGATGAAGTTTCCGATCCTGCCGAGCATCAAGCCGATCGGCGCAGAAAGCGCGCCGATATCGGCCAACGCCAAGAACGGGGCGCCCCGCTTTCTTGCAAAAATGTACCCGGAGACAACGATCCCTGCGAGACCCCCGTGAAAACTCATTCCACCGTGCCAGAAGGCCAGTAGTTCCCAAGGCTCAGAGACATATTGGCTGAAATTGTAGATCAGGACGTACCCGATCCTCCCGCCGATAAGAAGCCCGAGTATCATGTAGAAGAGCATGTCGTCTGCGGATTCCACGGGAATGGGCCCCTGTCTTCGTTTGAGTTCGGAACGTATCACGAAGTAGGCCGCGACAAATCCCAGGAGGTACATCAGTCCATACCAGTGCAACGCCAATGGGCCTATCCGAACTATCACCGGATCTATGAACAGGTAGGGTGAACCTGTCGAATTCGTCATAGAAGCTCCTCATCATTTCGATTCATCGCATCCGTCCCTCTTGTTCGGGCAGCCTATCCCGATTGACCGGGCGTATGGGATCATCCGGGCCATGTTTGCCAAGCGCTCATACCAAGTTGCGTTCAAAGCAGTACCGTGTACAGGCGCCGGACCGAGTCTCAAAATCCCCCCTAACCCCCCTTTTCCAAAGGGGGGGACCGGCGCCACCCCCCCCTTAGCAAAGAGGGGCAGGGGGGATTTCTCCTTTCCGGACTTGAGCCATATGGTCCCTCTTTGAAAGCGCATTCCTATGAAAGTCCCGTGAAAGAACCACGCCTTTCCGGGTCAACGTATGGGGTGGTTTGGAGGGGAGATGAGTCTCCCCTCCAAGTCCATGCGCAGCGTGCGCGCTCTTCGAGTACCCTGTCCGAGGCGCAGCCACGGACCACTGAACAACGGAAAGGACTTTCATGCTTCGTTGTCGCTTTCTTGCGATGATAGTTGGTATCAGGTCTCGCGTTGTCTATTTTCCAGACGAGCTATCGTCTCGTCGGCAATGCGGATCATGTTGTCCATCTTACGAAATATGCCACGGATTATGGACACATCACGCTCATCCATGACCGCGCTGTTGAATATGCGACGAATGTCTCTCATCATGCCAAGTGGGTTGCGCGGGTCAAGAAAGCCTGCTCGCAACAAAACCTTCTCCACGTGGCCATACATTTGTTCACGCTCTTCTATGGAAGCAGCGCTGACCTCCCGCGCTTGAAATCCCGATGGACGGCACACGATCTTGAACATCTCGTAAGCTGTGATCCCCACAGCTTGGGCCAAGTTCATAGAGGCGAATTCCGAGTCCGAAGGGATTATCATGTGATGGGTGCAAAGCTTCATTTCTTCGTTGGTCAGTCCCCTGGATTCTCTCCCAAAGACCACTGCCACAGGTCCACGGAGGGCGTTTTCCATAAGTAGGGGAATCATCCTATCCGGTGGCTGAGCATTAGACCGCTTGCCGCCAAGCCTTCCTGATGTGGCCAAGGCAATTGGACAGTGTCCCAGCGCATCAGCCAAATCTGAAACGTTGCGTGCCTGTTCCACTATCTCATACGCGCCGGAGGCCATGGTCCGCGCGTCGGTGTCCGGACCGCAATCGGTTGAGGAAACCAATGTAAGATTCCTCAATGCCATGTTTTTCATGACACGCGCGACCGCTCCAATGTTCCCGGGATGTGTGGTTCCAACAAGAACCACGTGCACGTTTTCTAGGGCTTCGGCCCAATCAGGGTGAACGGTAAACCCTCTCTGGACCTTTCTGGAAGGCTTCATGGCTTGACACATAAATCATGGCCCAGTGAAACTTGCTCGTACAAAGAATGTTCCTTACGCGTAATCGTTCACCGTGAACCGCACAAGCTCCCGGAATTACGTATGGGGGAGGTCTGGAGGGGGAGATGAGTCGCGCCCTCCATTCTCACCGGGCGCAGAACCGCTTCAAGCCCGGTGAACGATTACCCTTACGCCCACATGGTCGGACAAATCTCCTGCCGTGCAAAAGACTGTCAGGTTCCGGACTATTGCCATGGGACTGTTGCGCCGGAGAAACCTCATCCAACCGAGCGGGAAGATAATATGACGCAGCCGAATTGTCAAGGGATATCAATATACAATCGCGTAATACTAATGGAAAATATGATGAGGGGCGCGGCGGCGGACCACGCCCCTCGCGAGACAGGGTGGAAGGGGAAGTGACGTGGTGACACAACGGTCAAGTCAATGCCTCGTGGGATGAGCCTCTTGGCTCGCGTGTCACGCTCTTTAGTAGTAAGTTTGGGGCTCGTCAGGAATAGACTGGTAACCACAAATCCTTAGGCGCTTGGGCGGCAACCTCACACGGAGGCGATGGTCAATCCCATGCCCGCGCCAAGGGCCACGGCCACGTACGGATTGCACCACAACATTCATCCCGCTCCGGTTACTGCGCTCGAAAGATACAGAGCGAATCCTATTCCAGCGCCGATTACGGTTCCGATCAACAAATTCATTGAGGTTTACCTCTCTCTTTCAAATGCTCGCAACAGCGAAGATGGGGTTCGCATCCTCGCCGGGTTTGGACCTTCAGCCCGACTTGTTACGCAGCCTTTGTGGTCTCTCGATCTTAGCTCATAATACTATAACACACAATTGTGATGGCAAGTATTCAGCTGCATGATAATCTGTCCCGCGGCGTTGCGCGTTCGATTGAAGATGACCATGCTTTTGATAGACTCTTGGTACGACGCCTCGTCTGAGGGCGTCAAAACCGGAGCAGCCAAGTTTCCGTGCTCGCGTGAGGAGGAGAATCGAAATGTCCCAAGAATGGAATAGTGAGAAATTGCTCAAGATCACGGGAATGTTCGTCAAACCGAGGATTCTGATCACGGCCGCGCAATTGGATCTGTTCTCCATACTTGAAAATAGCCCCCGAGATGTTGAAAGTCTGAGCCATGAAAAGGGTTGGAATTCCAGGGCATTGACCATTCTCATGGACGCTCTGACTGCACTGGAGGTGATCTCCAAACGCGGGGACGGCCGATACCACATTGACCCGTCCGTGGCTGGGTTGCTGTCCAAAGACCGCGACGATACCATACTGCCCATGGTGCTCCACAGGGGCAGCATGTGGGAAAGCTGGTCATATCTGACCGAAATCGTGAGATCGGGCCATGCCGCCGGTATAAAGGATGTCGACGCAAAGTCAGACGAGGACATGGAATCATTTATCGGGGCTATGCACGTGGTGGGCCGACACCTGGCTCAAAAGATTGCCAACTCCATTGATCTGAGCCGTTTCAGCCGGATGCTCGACGTGGGCGGTGGGTCCGGGGTTTACACAATGGCCTTTCTGAAAGTCGCCCCACATATGAGCGCTATGCTGTTCGATCTTCCGCGGGTTGTGGAAATTGCAAGAACACGGTTGACCGAAGAAGGGTTCATCGACAGGGTTGAGCTTGTTTCCGGAGACTACAACACCGATCAGCTTCCCGGCGGACACGACCTGGTCCTGCTTTCCGCGATCATTCACATAAACAGCCGGGAAGGGAACCAGACCCTGTTCAAACGGGCATTCGAGAGTCTGACCACCGGAGGCTCAATACTCATACGAGATTACTTCATGGATGCCTCACGCACTTCGTCCGTTGAAGGGGCAATTTTCGCGGTAAACATGTTGGCCGCCACGCCCGAAGGAAACACATACACATTCGAGGAAGTCAAGGACGATCTCGAAACCGCGGGATTTGTGAACATCCAAATGATCCATGAGGGAGGCGACCGGATGGATCAGGTCCTGGCGGCCGAGAAATCCGCGTGAACGGCGGGCCGCATGCCGCGCGCTCTTGGATAGTCGGCGCAAGGCGAGGCGTCAGGGTCATCCCGGCTCATCTATTTTCAGGTTAATGAGCGATCAAACGGGCGGCACTCCAGTCCGGCGGGCCGCGGGACTGGCCACGCCGGCAGTGGCACGCGGCATAGATCCTTATATGTTTGAAAGCGAACCGGCGCTGCGCGGCTTCGGGGGGTGTGGTCCGATCTCACGCGGATCAGACTCTGCGGTCTTTCGTGGCCGTGGCTCGCTCTAGTCGAACAAGTCCTCTGATTCGCGGCCTGCTCTTTCTTCGCCTCTAGTGTAAATTGTCTTGTACTTGTCCGAGAATCCTTCAGCGTCAAAGCAGCTCGAACAGTCCGCATCCTCATCGGGGATGTCGGTTTCAACCCTAACTT
>CAZGNL010000005.1:0-2873 GCA_964527475.1 uncultured Syntrophaceae bacterium | reverse complement strand
AAGCAGCTCGAACAGTCCGCATCCTCATCGGGGATGTCGGTTTCAACCCTAACTTCCAAACCCAGTGATGAGTAAAGATTCTTCATCTCCGACAAGCGGGGTTCGTCGGCCGTGAATCTCCGGCGCCAGCCCTCGGCGACAAGCTCTCTGTGACGAGCGATTCCTTGTTCCTTGTCCATGCGTATCACCTCGGGATTTGCCTGGGCCCCGTGGGACCAAAGCCCAAATGCCGACGCACAAATCACCCAATGAGTTGATTTTGTGGCCGCGAATCCTCTCCGATCCATTTCAGGTCCTTCAACTGACAGCCGACGCTTGCCTTCTTGCTCAAGCGAGCAGAGTCAGGCGGCTGTTTTGTTGTTTCTTTCAGCCCGGCCTGATGTCGAGGTAGGAGGCTTCAGATGGAACACGGCTATCTCCGGAGGGCAGTTGATTCGCCAGGGGACAAATGTGAGGCCGACACCTCGGCTGAGATACATTCGACTTTGTCCCATCCGGTACCAACCGTGGGTGTACAAAGACGCGAATCGGGCCAGACTCAGCCCCTTTTTCCTTCCAGGCCACGGAAGGATTATCTGTCCGCCGTGAATATGACCGGCCAGCACCATGTCGATGCCTTCCCGCGATGCGAGAGGAAAGGCGTTGGGCCGGTGAGAGAGCAATATTCGCATTCCCCGTGATTTGGGGTTTTTCTTCATGAACGCGGGAAAACCGGGGAATTGGTCGCCGTAGACCCAGTTTTCCATCGGATCGTCGATTCCCCCCAAATGAATGTCGGCCCGACCTTGTCTGAATGTGATCCACTCATCCCTGATCATGGTAAGGCCGCTTCTCTCAAGGCTTTCCACACAGCGGACCTCACCGGTATAGAAATCGTGGTTCCCGAGCACGGCAAAATTGCCGTAAGATCTGGGCTTGAGTCTTTTCAATATGGGCTCCGCGGTTTCCACTGGAGTCAAATGTGAGTGGAATGTGTCTCCCGTGATCAGCAGGGCCTGTCCTTCAAGCGAGTTTAGCCTGGTTACCAATTTCTCCAGGTCGCTCGGCCCGTAAAGCATCCCGTAGTGGAAATCGGTGACCTGAATCAGAGTCACCGTAGAATCGAGTCCTTCAAGCAACGGATGTTCCACATCAAACTCTTCCACTACGGGACCACGGTACGCTCGAACAATCCCGTTCGTGGCCAGCGCAGCGGCGGTGATCACGCCGGCCGCTGCGCTCCACCTGAGGAACGACCTTCGCGAATGGCTGGGCGCTCTGTTGGTCTCAGACAACGTTCGTCTGACGACAAATTCAACAGGCCCCTCCTGTTCCTCCCAGGGCAGCGCGGTCTCAGGTTTGCCGGGCGCCAATCTCGCGGAAGCGTATGCCTCGGTCTCTGTCGAACGCGTGGTCCCTCCGGATTCCGAGCCTTCCGCCTTCCTGTTGATCATTGAGCCTACCCAATCGCCCAATCGTAACGACGAAGACACAGCCCCAACGATCAGGAAGAAAAGAAGCAGAAACAGCATGCAACCGAGATAGGTTAAGAACGACACTGCCAGGATCTTTTGACCGAATGAGCCCGGGCCAACAATTGGGGAATAGAGCACGAGCTGTATGATTCCCAGATTCCCTATTCCGAGAACAGCCAGTGCGGCATAGGCGAATTTGCGATTAACCGGTTCGTATCGCCCGAAAAGGTACCTGCGTACAGAGACTATCACGAACCATTGGATCAGGATAATTGTTGCGGCGAGAACGGCCAGGAATGCGAACACTTTGCCCATGGACCAATTTCTCCGACATGAACAGTTTTCGGTCTTCTTACATATAATAAGCACAACCGGACCCAAAAGAGAACAGGGCGTCGGATCGGATGTCACTGCAGGGCCGTGTGTACGCGGGTTGCGCTCCCTGCGCATGTTGTTCGCCGGTCCCCAAGATTTAGGCATGATAGGCGATTATGTTTTCAGCGGCTTGACACCTGACGGCAGGGATGATAAATTTTGTCTTGGCGTGGGGATGTAGCTCAGCGGGAGAGCACCGCGTTCGCAACGCGGGGGTCGAGGGTTCAAATCCCTTCATCTCCACCAATTATTCCAATATGTTAACACCTTGTTAACGTTTTTCGGCCTGTCTTCCATTTCACCGCCCCGCCACGAAGATCTCAGTCTGGCCATGGTCAAAGGTCATGAGGTCACTGGCCTTGATCAGTTCCTCGTCGCTTATGCGTCCGTACCTTTCCGAGACGCCGTGTCCCCGGAACCAATGCCCCATGATGCTCTTCTGGATCTCTGGATGAACTCCGGATCCGCGGGCATTCGTCTTCCAGGTGTGTCTCAGGTCATGAAATCTTGGACGCGGTTCAATGTCCATGCAACCGCCTGCTTTCCTCCACGGATTCTTGATTGAATGCGGGGACGGCGGACGGACGCCAGTCTTATCTCTGATGAGGAATACCACTGAGCTTTCCAAAGCTACCACCCGCAAGCTTTTCTCCAAAATCGGCAACAAGTCACGATGAACCCCTCTTTTCGATTCCTTTAGCCAACGAATCACCTCCTGCGGGATGCGTAGCGTTGCAGGAGCCCGATTACTTCACGGTGGTCTTCCTCGAAAGCCAAACTCAACGGAGTCGAGCCCCGTTTGTTTCTTGCGCTCACGTCTGCCCCGGCCTGCAACAGCAGTTCCACGATTTCTGCGTAACCCTCTCCGCACGCGGCCATCAACGGGGTGAAGCCATCCTTTGTCGCGGCATTTGGGTCCGCGCCTGCCTCGACGAACAGCATGACAAGCTGCGTGTGGCCTGCCCCTGATGCAGCCATCAGAGCGGTCTTCCCGAAGGCGTCCGTTGAATCGGGCCGGCACTCCAGTTGGAGGGCCTGCCTGGC
>CAZGNL010000004.1:0-86098 GCA_964527475.1 uncultured Syntrophaceae bacterium | reverse complement strand
CGGGGCGAAGCCACGGACAAGCTGCCCCAAGATTTTCATACTTCGTTGTCGCTTTTTTTGCGATGTAAGTTGGTATCATTCTCGATGTGCCGCTCTTGGCAGTGATTCACGAATCACAGTGTGGTTATCTTGATCTCAATACGACGGTTGTGTCGCCTCGCTTTGGGTGTGCTCTTCTTGTCAACAGGCTGGAACTCACCGAGCGCTGAAGCCCCGACACGTTGGGGAGGCACTCCTGCCGAGATCAGGTACCGAACTACCTGCATCGCGCGAGCCGACGACAATTCCCAGTTGGAACGGAACTTGGCCGATCTGACAGGCACGTCGTCCGTGTGGCCCTGTACAAGGATTATGAGAGCCAGATCCTTGGGAATCTTGGACGCCATCTCCTTGTAGATGCGTACGAATTTGTCCAGCTCCTTCTTACCGCCTTCGTTAATGTCCGTCCTTCCCGATGCAAAGAGGATCTCAGACTGGAAGACAAACCGGTCGCCCTCCACCTTGATGTCGGAGACACCCTTGAAAACCCTTTCCAGTTTCGCGAGGAATTCACTCCGATATCGGGCCAGCTTCCTCAGGTCCTGTATCTGCTTGTCCTTCTCGCCAAGCAGTTCTACAAGCTGTGTCAGGCGGAACTTCTTCTGGTCCTGAGACTTGGCTGCCTTGAGTTTGCCGGAAATCTCCTTGAGTCGAGTATTGAGCGTTGTTATCTGTTTCTGGAGCGCCGAGGCTTTGGTCTTGCCCGCGGTTTCCGATTTCTTCGATTCAGCGAGCAACCGGTTGAGTCGAACTATTTCCTTGATGTACCCGGCGATCCTCTTGTTCAGGGCCTTGACGCTTCGGTTGATGCTCTTGATCTTCCTTGACAGTTCTGAGATCCGGTCTACCTTGGACTTCAGATCTGTCCTGGCATCTGAAAGGTTTTTCCGCGTGCGCCCCAGATTCAGGTTGAGCCTGGATACGTGCTCTTCCTTCTCCTTGAGTGCAGCTGTTGTGTTCGACAGTCCGGAAAGAGCAGATTGTATTTCCAAACGCAGTGACGCAATGCCCTTATCTCTTTGTTCCAGCTGTGAGGTCTTGTCCTTGACCTCGGACAAGGCTGATTCCAGTTGCGTGCGCTGAGAAGCGATCAGCTTTTCCTTTTGCTCCAAGAGTGATGTCTTGCCGGCCACATCGGAGAGCGTCTCGGACAATTGCTTGCGGACAGACGCCAGCAGATCTTCGAGTCCTTCAGTCTTCTTTACCTCCACGCCCAACAGATTTTCCAGTCGGCCAAGCTCCTCGGCGAGACGGTCGATTGCCTCGCTCTTGAGGCCGTTCTCTTTGGTGAGGCGCGCTATCTCCTCCTTTTTCAGGGAAGCCTCACTGTTGAGCCGGTCCAGTTCCGCGTTCTTGCCGGTTATCTCCTTGGACAGTCGAGCGATGTCCGCGCCCTTCCGGGAAATCTCGTTGTTGAGCCGGTCCAGTTTCGCGCTCTTGAGCGCAATTTCCTTTGCCAGGCTGTTGATACGCTCGTTCTTCTCGGCCATCTCCGCGTTGAGACGCTGAAGTTCCGTGTCCTTCTTGCTTATTGTTCGGGAGAGTATGGTCTGAGTGATCGTAAAGAGAGTGACCACAAAGACAAAGGTGAGCAGCAGCCCCACCATAATGTCGGTGAAACCGGGCCATGGGTTGAGATCTTGCCGTGGAGGCTTCCTCCCGGTCTTGCGTCTCATTGCTGCTTCTCCTGGTTAGTCTTCGCTCTTGTCGGATTCCCGACTCACCAGATTCACGAGGAGGCGGTTAGTTTCCGAGATTATGCCGGCAAACTTGTCGGTGGTCTCACTTTGAAGCTCACGGAGGTCCTTGCCCACATTCTCCGAAGACTCACGGCTCAATCGCATCTCCTCAATCAGTGTCTTCATCTGATCGGGCAGGTCCGCCAGGGGCTTCAGGGAATTACGAATCTCCCGATGATACGCTCCAAGAGCATCGGGGCCTGGTTCCGCTGAAACTGGTTCGCCGGCGATTCCGGTCTCTTCCAGCGGCAATCGAGATCGAGCCATCCGCGCAAGAGCTTCAAACAGACCCAGAATGACCGCGCCTCCGAGCCCAAAGAGAGACGTGCTGAAAGCAGTGGACATTCCGCCCAGCATCCCGCCCATTGAGCCCTTGAGCTGCACCAGGAAGGCAGCAGGGTCATCGATCTTTGCCGGTTCCAGGGTCGAGAGAACGTCTTTGACTCCCGATACGGTGATCAGCAATCCCCAGAAGGTCCCAATAAGGCCCAGGAAGACCATCACTCCCAGGAGATAGCGCACGAAGACCCCCAAATATTCGCCGCCCTCCGGATCCGGGTCCTCCGCCCCGTGCTGCCCCGCGATCAACAACAACTCCACAAGGGCCAAAACCAAACCAACAACTCCGACCCCGAGAATCGTCCCGTTTATCCACGGACGAAGCATAAAGAATGGAATGAGATCCGCACGCGCCATGTAAAGACCGATAAGTATGGCAATGAGGGATGTGACCGCAATAACAAAGAAAGAAGGATCAGGCTTGGTGTCCGCGCTGCTCATTCAGATGCCTCCTTGTTCAAGGCCGCGGTCCGGCGTGTCAAAAACCGGCCGAGGCCAAGGCGATATTTCCCGATAATGTCATGAGGATTCTAGTCCATTTCCCGATCCGATGCAAATCGCGAGTGTTGATACCGCTTCGCGATTAAACAAGTAAAATATCGGGGCCTACGATGGGAGAGAATGGAGGGGGAAACAAGGGAACAAATGGACCGAACAAAAGAGCGGTGGCTTTAGGCGGCTACCGCTTCATTGTCGTTCCAGTTCAAATCCTTTGTTGGCTAAGGCCACCAACGCGTCCACCACATCCTTGTCATAGAGGCGGCCTTTATTCTTCTCGACCTCTTCTACGGCAGAAGCTTTCCCATTTGCAGGACGGTAGGGTCGATGAGAGGACATAGCTTCTACCACATCAGCGACGGCCAGGATCCTTGATTCGACGAGAATCTGGTCTCCTTGAAGACCATCCGGATAACCCGTGCCGTCCATTCTTTCGTGGTGTTGGAGTACTATTTCCGCGACCGGCCATGAGAATTCTATGCCTTTGAGTATGTCGTGGCCGGATCGGGGATGAGTCTTGATCATAGCGAATTCCAGTTCAGTCAGGTCCCCAGGTCTGCTCAGGATTTCTGCCGGTACGCACAATTTGCCGATATCGTGGAGTGTTCCAGAGACCCAGACACCCCGGATCTCATCCTCTGTGAAATGCATTTCCCTTGCAATTGCACTGGCCAATTCTGCAACTCGCCACTGATGACCGGCGATGTATGGATCTCTCATTTCAGCGGCGGTGGCCAAGGCGATGCCGGTCTGGTCCAACACTGATTCGAGCCTTTCAAAGCTCTTTTTGAGCCTGTCCTCAGCAAGTCGCCGCTGGGCTATTTCATGTGTCAAGTGATCATTAGCGCGCAGGAGTTTGGATCGATGCCTCATGTTCAGCATCAGTTGTTTCTTGACCAGCGTCAGATCCTCGATTAGTAGGAGTATCAGTTTGTGTTGACCCATCCTGATGGTACGAAAGTTGATGCGGCTCCAGACCTTGGAGCCCCCGACCTTCAACAGCGCTTCGGTGGCCTGCTGTCTGCTAGTGGAAAACGCCTTTTTCAGCAGTTCACGAGCCCGAGCCGCAGTCTCAGCATGAGGGAACAACGATGCGAACGGCTTTCCTTGAAGATGCTTGTAATCGGGTATGATCTTGTTCCAGGATCGATTGGCGTAGGCTATGTTCTGAGATTCGTCAACTAACAAGGCAGGAATCGGCAAGGACTGAAGTAACTGACCCAAAGATGTCGTGCTCATCCCTCGAAAATCAAAAGTTCCCGATTCAGTTACGCTATATTCATAGAGCTCGCCAAGATCAATGGTTCCCAGGTCGTGAATTCCGGAGGTCGGGAACTCTGTGAAGGAGTCATCGACCTCAACGCTAGAATGTAGTTTCTCGTCAGACATTATTACTTCTCACATCAAGATCCGGAATCATGCCCTCCACCCCAGTCTTATCGGGCCGCTCGAGTAATGATCCCTTTGTCCTGGTTTTGTTCCGACCAAGTCTAGGCTTCAAGTCTTCTCGATTTACGTCCTACAATGGCGACGAGAAGAAAAATCACATGCCAAGAATTGACTTGAACCAGCCTGTCACTATACTTCACTGTTGGTTCATAAGTCAATCGCAGAATCCCCCAGTTTGTGACCATTCACTTACGCGGGGGCACTGGCCCGATGTCATTGCGAGCGCAGCGAAGCAATCTCCTTCGCGCCAGGTATGGGGATTGCTTCGTCGTTTCATTCCTCGCAATGACACACGCGATGAGAGGATCTGCCCCCCGAAACCGAAGGCTTACCCCAGTTTGCGGAATTCCGGGGACACCATACTTAATTGTTGACCAAAATATCTTGAGGGCGGCCGAGTTAGAGCGTGTCTGCCAGTGCGGCAAAGAGGGCCGGTCATGATTCATCTGTCCCGGAGGTTCGCTGAATCTGTTTGCACCCCCTGAAGGCGACCGGACCTGTTGATAAGCTCGCATAGGCGCCAACAAGCATGTCGATGCTGCTCGCTGTCTCCGCCTGGAACTATCACCGTATCCTCAAGATCTCCCGAACCATCGTTGAGATGGAAAGTGCCCCAGACATCGCATCAGCCCACGCCTCCGGAGCCATACAAAACATTACGCCGGCAAGACGAATGAAATGAAGGAAGCCGAAAAGCAGAATTAAGTATGGTGTCCCCAGAATTCCATCCCCAGAATTCCAGAATTAAGAAGCAAGACCTGACCCCGATTCCAAAATTCTAAGTTTCTTGCGGAGGATAGCATGGGAATGCGGTCAGGCCTGAGATATGTGCTTTCCAGGGAATGGAGCCTGAGTCCAATCCCGTAGCAGGCGCCCACTCATTCATAGCGCCCTGCGGTTGATCATCCGGTGTTCACGGCCACGGTGGGCGGGTTGGGTGTTTTTCAGAGTCGGAACAATCGCGTTTGTGCGTACAGTTCGAGGAAAGCGGGCGACCAAATAGACATATGTTAAGTCACACCCCTGTCACCGGGGAATGGTGGATAACACCGGGAGCGCCTGTCCCGGATGTTCCGGGCATCAAGCAACCTCCACATATGTCTTTCTTCCGTAGAAACTGAGAATCTTCAGAGCGTCCCCCTTCCCACAGAGTTCGGGTTATTGATTAAACGTCAATTGTACCCACGCGCTGCCATTGCCCAACACACGAAATCCCCTAACCGCTCCAGCGCTCGTCCGCTGCACGAAGATTCTCACGCGATTCACAGACAAACCCGCAGCGGCCAGCGTTGACTGTATGCTACTGTCGGTCCAAACATAGGTATAATCGCTAGGAGTCGCCCCAGGGAAACTGTATGAGGGCGAAACGACAGCAGTCCCTAGCGGTGTCTCGGCGCCACCAAGGCCACCGTCCACGCTGGAGAAGTTCACAATGACTTGTACGTCGTTAGCGGGTCCCACCTGATTCTTGCGTAGTCGAACCGAAAGGCCGAGCGTTCCCGCAGGGTTGATGTCCGAGGCAGCCACTCCCCTATCACCCGTTCCATCGAAGGCCATGAGGCCCCGTCTGGAATTAGGCCCGAAATTCCGCCATAGCTCAAGGGTTGAATTGCCGCCAACCAGACGAACATAGTTACTCGGATTTGTTGGGGCTGTCCGTACCTGAACCGCAAACCCCGCGGCTTTGCTGACGACGGTCGAGGCTGGCTGCCAATACGCGCGCTTCACCGGCCTTGTCAACCTCCGCAGAAGATTCCGCGGGCTCTTAAAAATAGGGGCAGGCATAACGAACGGGCTCTTTCCCTCCAGCAGGGCACCCAACTCGAGGCCTAGGTTCACGAATCCGCCGACGGTGTGATAGGCACCATTCACTCGATCGTGGGCCGCCTCGTATCTAACTACGAACATGCCGTCGCGTGTCTTGAGTTCGGCACCGGCGCGGCCGCCATACACACCGGTTCCCGCGCTGAACCTGTATCCTGTGGCATGCAACCTTAGATCAGGGCCACCATTCCAGAGTTCGTGCGAATATCCAGCCTGGAAATCGTAGTTCTGAGGTCCTCGCCTGAAAGCGTTGGCCAACACATCGCTGTTGAAGAGATTTCCATACCAATTGAATGTCAAGTCGACTGCATCATTGCCTGGAAGCAATGCTGCCATCTCGAATCCGACGCTGCCCGAAGAATACCATCGGCCGCCTAATCTCGTGGTGTCGAAGAATCCATTGACTCCCAGCAGCGTATTGCCACCGCGTATGGTCCTATACCCGCCACCAAAGGAGAGATCAACCCTGTGATTCGCCCCCCGCGTCACGGTCTTCCAGAAATCCTGGAATTCTCCGTGTGCTTCTCCAAAGGCCGCCGAGTCTCTGCCAAGGCTGATAGGTACCAGGAAATCAGTGGTGAGCCGACCCGATCCAACAGTATTGCCAAAGCTGTACAGGTACCCCACTTGGAGATTGGGGATCTGCGGTAGAATTTCCTGGAATAATTGAGGCGTGAGAAGGATTGAATCCGAACTCCGAGGCCCTATAGCACTCGGCAACCCCAACGGATTGGACGGAGCAAGGTCGAGCCCGCCCCTCACCACAGACGGTGCGCTGTACGGGGACTGAGGAAGTCCCTGCGCCAACACGGTAGCTGACAGCGACAACATGATAAGAAGATTACAGACGATAAACGGTATTGATGGACAGCCCCGTTTCCCTACCATGATCCCTCCAAGACACAGCCCCGATGGCTCCTATTCCCGATGCAAAGGCACGGGGGCCACAGGAGCCAAATCGCATTGAACCCAGAATAGCTGGAGACTAAATCAATAGGCTTGAGAAGTCAATCTTTCTCAGTAACCTATCAGTTTCAGGGAGGCTTCGAAGGCGAGGGCAGACACATAGGTCTGCCCCTACGTCTCGGCCCAGACCCGTCATGGGGCACAGTGTACGGCGCGCACCTGTGTGTGCGCCCTCTTACCATCCGCTAGACTCGAGTAAGTGGTCGTTGCCGTCTGCCCCCGAATGACTGAATGGTTACCTTTCTCAAGCTTGCCGGTCAAGAATCGCATCGCTCCCTTTCCAGAGGAGGGACAGTGCGAGGGCTCTCGCTCTTTCTCAAGAAGATGTCTTCGCACCTCCTGTGCTCAGTCCTCAGTGGCTTTATGAATTCCTGAAGGGTAAGTGCGGAGGAATCTGAAACTTTTGCACTCGCCCGACCCTCTGTTCAGAATATCCCGTCAGAATCATCTGCTGAGAAGACCCAGGCGAACTTCCTTGACACCGGACCGAGTTTGACATAATACGCGTAATCGGAAGAATTGTGTAGAGCAGGATCAGCGGAAAGGCAACCAACAGTATGACCGAAGAAGCTCCAAAAAAGCGCCGTGTGTCCAGAAAGCCGCGCGCCTCCACGAAGCGTCCAGAGAAGGCGGAGGACATTGGCGCCCGTCAGGCCGAGGAGGACATACCAATCGCGGAAATCATTTCCGAAACCGACGTGGAGGCTGTGGCGTCGGTCGAGGTCCGGGATACGGATGCCCAAGCCCCGGAAGCCTCCCCGTGGGAAGAACCTGACCTCTCTATTTGCGACGCGTCCTTCAGTGATGTCCCACTCGTTCCTCCATGGCCGATCCCCGTGCTGACACTCATTGTCATTGCCCTGTTGCTGTAGGCCGCGGAGATCCCAATTTTCGTCCGCGCACAGGAAAATTTGACTGCTGCCGTTCGCTTGCCGTAACCAGTCACTTGCGCGGGGGCAATGGCAGGATGTCATTGCGAGCGCAGCGAAGCAATCTCCTGCGCGCCGGGTACGGGGATTGCTTCGTCGTTTCACTCCTCGCAATGACACGCGCGATGAGAGGATCCGCCCCCGGAAACTGAATGATTACCGCTTGCCGCATCCCTTGCTTGACATGCCCACTCCCATACGTTTACAATCTTATGGTTCTTGACTTCTACAGTTCCCAAGGAGGTGGCGATGGTGAAGGTCCTGGTTTCAGACAACCTGTCGGAAGTTGGCGTGCAGATCCTTCGTGATTCCGAAGGGATTGAAGTAGACGTAAAAGTCGGCTTAAGTCCCGATGAACTCAAGAGTATAATATCTGACTACCATGGGCTGGCAATCCGCGGAGCAACCAAGGTTACCGCTGATGTGATTGCAGGAGCCGACAATCTGAAGGTGGTCGGACGAGCCGGCACAGGGCTCGACAATGTGGACATCCCCGCGGCCTCCAAACAGGGCATTGTGGTGATGAATACTCCCGGGGGCAACTCGGTCACCACCGCGGAGCACACGCTGTCCATGATGATGTCCCTGGCGAGAAATATCCCCCAGGCCTATGCGTCCATGAAGCAGGGTAAGTGGGAAAAGAAGAAATACGGCGGGACCGAGATATTCCACAAGAAGCTGGGAATAATCGGACTGGGACAGATTGGCAAGATTGTGGCGGACCGAGCCATGGGACTCGGTATGAACGTGATGGGGTATGATCCATTCCTGTCAACGGATCAGATCAAGCAACTGGGGATACGATCCGGAACCCTTGGTGATATTTTCCGGGAGTCGGATTTCATCACCCTCCACGTGCCGCTCACTGACGACACAAGGGAACTGATCAATGCCGAAAACATCGCCAAGATGCGCGATGGGGTTCGCATCATCAACTGTGCCAGAGGCCCGGTAGTGAATGCGGAAGATCTTGCAGCGGCACTGGAATCAGGCAAAGTTGCCGGCGTGGCGGTGGACGTGTACCCGGTTGAGCCCCCCGTTGACAACCCCCTCGTGGGAATGGAAAGTGTCGTGTGTACGCCCCACCTGGGCGCGTCCACAAAAGAGGCGCAGGAGAATGTGGCGGTGGCGGTGGCTAATCAGATAAGAGACTATCTTATCGACGGTACGGTCCGAAACGCGGTCAATGCCCCCGCAGTCGCAGGGGAAGCCCTTGTGACTCTGAAACCGTACCTGGATCTCTCGGAAAAGTTGGGACTGTTCCTCGGGCAGATGGTGGAGACCGGGATCAAACGTATCGAAGCCCAGTATTCCGGTGATGTCACCGAGATGGAGTTGCGTCCAATTACCACATCATTTCTCACCGGCTTTCTGAGGCCGATTATGGGAGACGAGGTCAACCAGGTGAATGCGCCGATCGTGGCCGAAGAAAGGGGCATTGTGGTTGCCGAAACCAGCGAGAGCAAGGGCGAGAACTTCCTTTCACTGATTCAGTACAAAGTCATCACTGAGAAAAGGGAACATGTGGTCGCGGGAACTCTGTTCGGGCGGCGGGAGCCACGCATGGTACGATACGATTCCGCGGCCGCGGAGGTCGACCTTTCCGGCCATCTCCTGCTTCTGCGCGCCCTCGACAAGCCGGGAGTGATCGGAAGAGTGGGCGCGGTACTTGGAGACCGCGGCATCAACATATCTCATTTCCAGTTCGCTCGCGAGAAAGAGGGGGGAGATGCTCTGCTCTTTCTGAACACCGACTCCCCGTCCAGCGATGAAGCGCTTGAGGACCTGCGTTCCCTGGAGCACGTGACCGCTGTCCGCCGAGTAACAATCTGACGGCCGGCAAAACCGCGAATCCGAATTTGATCGGATTCGAACATAACCCATGCTGAACATCAAAGATCTTTCTCGGCCGGAGCTTCCTGTACAGGATAACTATGAACAGGCACTGAAGCTCGGTCTCGAAATCTTTAATCGCAGAGATCCCGGTAGGGTTGCGGAAAAGGCGGCAGCGCGTTTTGAGGATCGCAAGATTGTTGTTCCTCACATTCACAGATCTGTTGTTCTGAACGTGGACACCCGGGAATTCAGCGTTCGAGATAGTGACAGTGAGACCGAAGCTCCTATTTGGCTTGCTATCCTGACCCTTCACTATCTCAACAATGCCGACGGCAGACAGCCCACTGGAAAACTAAGGCATTTCAGGGAATTCAAAGATGGGCATTTCTATGAACCTGCGTTCAACCGAAGAACCAAGGAGATACTCATCCAGGTGTTCGGACACGAACCAGGGCCTATGATCGAAGCCGGTAAAAAGATGGGGGGATCGATTCTTGAGGATGGAGACGCGTCGGTCAGGCTCTCCTATTTTCCCTGTCTGCCCATTACTTGCATTCTTTGGAAGGGAGATGACGAGTTTCCACCCGAGGCGAGTGTGCTGTTTGACGAGACCGCGGATCTGTTCTTCAGTGCCGAAGACATGGCCGTCGCTGGACAGATGGCGGTCCTGGAACTTCTCAAGGCAAGTCGCGGGTGAGTCTTGGGGCCGGCGCCTTGGCGAACAAGGAGGACTTTTGTATGAAAATGGGTGCAATCCAAAGTCCGCCAAATGCTGTCACCTGCGAACATCCAAGAGGGCGACGCATGCGTAGCCCCTACGGCCGGGACCCCGCGCTGTACGTACATTTTCATGCTTGGTAATGCCCTTCCCGGGCATGGGAGTTCATAGGAATCGCGGCCAAGCGAGTAATAGTCAAGCACTGCCGGGCAAGCCGGCAGTGGCACCTAAGAACTGATTCTCACTTTTTTATCGCATTGGCCCAAGGCCCAAGCCCCGCGCACCCACAAGCGAGCGCACGAGTATTGTCATGAAAATCGCGGTTTCCGGAAAAGGCGGAGTTGGGAAGACGACACTCAGCAGTCTGCTCGCCCGCTATTGGGCTTCAAAAGGATATAGGGTTTTGGCCGTGGACGCGGACCCGGACGCGAACCTGGGATCCGCGCTGGGTATCGACACTTCGGGTATCGTCCCGGTGGCAAAAATGGATGAGCTCATCCATGAACGCACCGGCGCTCAGCCCGGAACCGTAGGTGGGTTCTTTAAGATGAACCCGCGTGTTGACGATCTGCCGGAATCCTTGGGCCGCGAGAGCGATGAGGGAGTTCGTCTCCTGATAATGGGAACCGTAAAAAAGGGCGGTGGCGGGTGCGTGTGCCCTGAAAGCGTTATGCTCAAGGCCCTGATGAGCCACCTGGTTCTCTATCACGATGATCGCGTGATAATGGACATGGAGGCCGGGATTGAACATCTCGGCCGCGGCACGGCTCAGGGTGTTGACAGGCTATTGATCGTCGTAGAACCCGGGCGCCGAAGCCTGGAGACAGCGGCCAAGGTCCGTGATCTGACGGAAGATATCGGTCTGAACAGACTCGCGGCTGTTGGGAGCAAGGTGAGGAATCGAGAGCAGGAGGAATTCCTGCGTGCCAATCTGGACGGAATACCGTTGATCGGCACAATCCCGTTCTCCGAGGAGATTGCCGAAGCGGACCTGGAGGGCCGTCCCTCTTCGCTCGAGGAGCCGGTGGTTCGAGCGGCCATAGAACAGATCGCCTCCCAGATGGAACCTGACGATCGATGAATCCCGGACCAAGGACACAGCGACATTGAAATCGGCTGTCAGTGACTTATAAAGACTAACAATAACAAGGAGGTATGCATGTCGGCCAAGATCATCAGTGGGACCGAGGTATCCCAGCAACTGAAGGACGAAATGAAGGAAGAAGTTCCGGGTTTGAAGGCTCAAGGTGTTGAGCCCTGTCTTGCCGTCATTCTTGTGGGCGAGGATCCGGCTTCCAAAACCTATGTGGCAAACAAGAAGAAGACCTGCGATTACATTGGGATTAGGTCCCTCGAAACAAAGCTCCCGGAAGATGCCGGCAAGGAACAGCTCCTTGAGGTGATCGACGGATACAACAAGGACGCGTCGGTTCACGGCATTCTTTGCCAGCTCCCCTTGCCCAAGCACATCCCGGAAACGGAAATTCTTCGCGCCATACTGCCGGAGAAGGACGTGGATTGCTTCCATCCCTTCAATGTCGGTCTAATAAACATCGGCGAAGTTCGTTTCCTCCCCTGCACTCCTGCGGGCGTCCTGGAGATGATCAAACGCGGCGGATTCGACACCGCCGGCAAAGACGTCGTCATCCTCGGGCGGAGCAACATCGTGGGCCGGCCGTTGTCCAACATGCTCGACCAGAGGAACATGAACGCCACGGTCGCCATGTGCCACACCCGGACCAAGGACCTCAAGGAACGATGCCTCAGGGCCGACATCATCATAGCGGCCATCGGCGTTCCCGAATTCTTGAAGGGTGACATGGTGAGCGAGGGCGTGGTGGTCATCGACGTGGGCATCAACCGCGTGGACGCGGACAACGAGCGGGGCTGGAAACTGGTAGGCGATGTGGCTTTCGACGAGGTCAAGGAAAAAGCCGCGGCCATCTCTCCTGTCCCCGGAGGAGTGGGACCCATGACAATCGCCATGCTCATGAAGAACACCCTGACCGCGGCCAAAGAAACCATTCAGTAGAGTCTATTCTCCAAGGGGGACCTATCCGGGTCCCCCGTTTCCGCGTCATACTCCTCCCCGGCTGCCGCCTCTACGGGATTAGCAGCCCCGAGTTTCGTTGCTATAATGATGCGCATTGATATTGGGTGTTAAGGTGACCCTCCCCCTGGCGGGAGAGGGTTAGGGTGAGGGGGGGCAGCCGTACAACCCACTTTCAATGCGTGGCACTATATATCTCCAACCCCAGTGCTTCACGTATCTTGTCCTTGATCAGACCTTCGGCGAATTGAAGAGCGAACCGGTTACGTTCATCGTACGCGCTTTCCACCCCGACCTCGACATCCGGCATACCCGCAATGTCTCCGTCCAGGGCCTTCACCTTCACGGTGAAGAACCCGTACGGCTCACAATTGTCTCCCCACGTCCTGTGGACGAGCTTGTCAAGTTGAAAAACGTCCTTGCTGACGACTGAAATCCATTTGCCGTTGAGGACGAACTTCTCAATGTGGCCGACCCGCTCAATGATCCGGTCTACGGAGACTTCGGCTGTAACATCTTCCACTTGGACACGCACTTCGGTCTTGGTACCGGTGCCCAGACGATTCCGCCGGTCATCCGTGTGCTGACTTGATGCCGTGGCAAGGAGTTCTAGAAGCCGATCCGATATGTTGGACATCTCGGTCTCCGTCAACCAAGATACCCGATCGAATTGAATGCTTCGATCAGGCGTTCAGGTCTATGGATTGTGTGGTTAGGGCTTGTCACGAAATAAGTACTACAACCGATGAATCCTGAAACCTAGCCGGAACTCATTACCGTCATTCCGGCGGAAGCCGGAATCCAGGCTTCTTCAAGATTTTCTGGACCCAAGCGCCTGCCCCGGACTACGATCCGGGGTTCGCCGGGGTGACGACACAGTGGGAATTGAGACGTTAATTTTCTGACAAGCCCTTATGCCGGCCCCCGTGATCATTGATGCGGCGTTTGGTCTTCGTAGTTCATTGTCTACGCCTGATCGACACACCTCTCATGACTGCTCTGCGTTGTTGTTCAGGTATGCGGGTGAAGTGTTCCACAGCGGCGATGATCACTTCCCTTGGAGATTCCCCAAGCCTGTCCGCGATTTCCCTCACTTTCGTGATCAGATCGTCCGGGAGGCCTAGAGTTTCGTCTGCACGGGCTTCTTGCACGCGTTATCACCTCATTGGGATTGCGATGGACCCGGGGGATCCAGCGCTGGTTCCGAGCCATCTTCCACATGGCGACCGACGTCGGTTCTGAGTCCGGGCCAGTTGTCTTTCCATAGGAACCAGACGCCCAGAAGGGAAACTCCGATCATAGCCCACCACTGTGAGATGAGCCCATGGTCGATTGTCAGCCAAGTTGAGTCACGCAGACCATCGTACAACGCGTGGTACAGGGTGACCACAGCGAGACTGGCAGAGACTGACCAGAAGTACGCAAACACCACTCCGTGCAGCACTCCTGATACCACACCCACTGCGAAAACCCACGGCATTGTGAAACTGAGAGGCAGGCCGCTGACCCTTGCGAGTTCTCGTCCCAGTATTATCATGGGAACCACCATAAGAGGCAGCTGCCACATGCACCAGGCAATCGCCTGCACCACTACCGCCTTGCCGGCAGGCCAACGCCGGGCGAGTCGAGGCAGCAAATACCCTCGCCAGCTGAACTCCTGACAAAACGACACCACAATCAGTAAAGGAAAAACAACAAGAAAGGTCACTCCCAGCCTGTTAAGTTCCAGCAGGTCGGGCCTGGCCCGTGTGCCCAGAGCAATGTCCACCAGAATCGGCACACACCACAGACCCAACGCGAGCAGGATGACTACCAGATGATGGCGCAGTCTCCCAAATGTCCACCCCGCGCCTGCCAGGCCGTCCTTAAAGACATATTTTGCTGCAACATAAGTCCCCACCCCGACCATGATCATGGATACAAAGCTACCGGCAATGACGATCATCCACTCTGATCCCCATACGAGTGGGACTAACTGGAAAGGCCATGACACACCGAAAACGATGATCAGGTAGATACTGAGGGAAAAGGGTCTAGTTGCGGAAGAAGGGTTTTGCGCGTCCACCACTGCTCTCCTTTGTTGCGCTCCGGCGCACTCGCCGACTCAAATACCTCACATGGCAAAAAGAATAAGGGCGGCTTCGTGAGCCCGCGTTCGCGCGTATCTGGGAGACGCGTCAGACACCAATCCTGTCGGCGCCGATCAAGGGATCCTCGGATACACCGTGAGCAGCCCTCGACCTCGCTCCACGTCCTTTGCTATCTGTCCCTTCAATTCTTCGACATTGTTGAATTTCTTTTCCGGTCTGAGCCTTTCAACCAGATAGACCTTGATGGTCTCCCCGTAAAGATCGTCGTCAAAGCCCAGGATGTGCACCTCGTAGGATACCTTGCGGACCTTGAAAGTCGGATTCGACCCGATATTCATCACAGCCGGATAGGTCTTGCCCTGCACTCGACAGTAAACCGCGTACACACCGTCGGGGGGATGTAGTTTCGGTTCAGGCTTGATGTTGGCGGTTGGGAATCCCAGCTTCTTGCCCCGATGGTGTCCGTGAATTACGCGTCCTTCAATTGTGAACTCACGTCCCAACAGCCGATTCGCCTCGACAATTTCGCCCTTAATGAGATGATCCCTGATTCTGCTGGAAGAGATTCGAACCTGATCCACCGCAATTGACGGAACCGTGTGAACCCGGAATCCCAATTCCGGACCCAATTGTTTCAAGGTCTCCGCGCTTCCGGATCGTCCTTTCCCAAACCGATAGTTCTCTCCAACGAAAACATGTCTGGCCCCGAGTTCTTCCCTGAGTAGACTCCTTGCGAATTCCTCCGGGGTCTGGGCCGCGAATTCCAACGTGAACTCAGCCAGGATGAGGACATCGATTCCAAGATGTTCCAGAATTTCAACTCTTTCGCTCAAAGTTGTGATCCGCGGGATTTCCGGGGCCTTGTTAAGTACAACGCGAGGATGGGGATCGAAAGTGTACACGACCGCATCATGGTTCTTGCCGCTTGCTGCGTCTACAGTGCGCCTGAGTATCTCCTGATGTCCCCGGTGGACACCATCGAAGTTCCCGATAGCCACCGAAGGCGAATTCAAACGTTGATAGATCTTCTCACGTACCCGAATTAGTTCCATATTTTACACTTGCGGCATCGCGAACTGACTTCCCCGGCGTATCGCCTGACTCCCACGTCTTGCGGAGCCCACAACGGCCAAGCTTCAATCACGGGATTCCTCAGTGTCCCACTTGGGTTTTTGGGGTTCTTCGGCTTCTTGGGGTTCTTCCGTATCATCAAGGGTGCCTTCGGCAAAAGAGTCGTACGGTGGTGACTCCACCCTGTTTGCGGTCTCCATTTCAGCGGCCTTCTCTTCCAATTCACGGCGAAGGGCCTGATTATCGTCTTCCAGTTGCCCGGTCCGTTCGCTCAGCTTGTTGAGAACCTCCTGGTGTTCCTTGTCGGTCCGTTGCATTCGTTTTCTTTCCTTGACCCAACCCAACTGGGTTACAAGATCCCCGAGCGCGGCAATAATGACGCCCAAAGAAACGCAGAAAGTAACCAGTTCCCAGAATGCCACACGGATCGGCTCACTCAAGCCGTAGTAGCTGATATTCATCGCCACATCTTTGTTTTTCATAAAGAAAGAGAACACCAGTATTACAAAGGCCAGTTCGATCAGGCGCCTGATCAGCTTCATCGTTCCTCCTCCTGAGACTACCCGGGATACAGTCGTCGAAAAGCCTCGCGCAATTTCCCGCAGGTGCTGCGCAGATGCTCAGGGATGACCTTGATGTCGGCAAGAACGGGCATGAAGTTCGCGTCACCCCTCCAGCGGGGAACCACGTGATAGTGAAGGTGCTCTTCAATTCCGGCCCCCGCGGCTTCACCCAAGTTGAGGCCCACATTCAGCCCTTCCGGGTTCATCACATCCCTGACCACGTTGATTGACCGACATAGTTCCTGTGTCAGAAGACTGTTCTCGTGTGCATCAAGGTCACAGATATCTGACACGTGCCGGTATGGACAAACCAGCAGGTGACCGTTGGCATACGGGAATTTGTTCATCATGATGAAGGCGCCCTGACCTCGATGAACAAGAAGGTTTTCATCATCACTGTCCGCGGCAGGCTTGGTGCAGAAGATACATCCGGGTTCCTTTTCTTCACCAAGGATGTAGTCAATTCTCCACGGCGCCCAAATCCTGTCCATATTGGGCTCTCCATATCTGGGGCACGAACACACGGAATCAGCCGTGAATTCGCCGTCGTACATTGCCCCGGGGCACCGATCATCACTCAACGGAAATGATGCGGGCCTCCACATTGTCATCAACAATCTCAATCAGTCCTGCGGTGGCTTTACGTCCGTAATTGCCCGCGGACGCGGTTCCCGGGTTGAATACTCGGCTTCCTTGAACCTTTCCCCAAAACGGGACATGAGAATGACCGTACACTATCAGGTCGGGCTTTTCCGGCCCGAGCAGCGCGACAATTCTTTCCTCCAGTCCTTGCTTGGCCCCCCACCCGTGTACCAGACCGATTCTCTTACCCGCGACTTGAAGCAACCGGGTCTGAGGAAGGGTTCCTGCAACCTCGTAGTCATCCATGTTCCCGCAAACGGCCACAACTCCCCTTGCCTCAAGATGCTCCAAAACCTCCCGGGTTACAATGTCACCTGCATGTAGAACCAGGTCCGTTTCCGAGAACATCTCGTCAAGGATGAAGTCCAGTGCCTGGTCCGGACTCCTCAGATGAGTATCTGAAAGTACGCCGATTCTCATCCCGCCCGTTCCTCGGCCGCCAACCGATCACCAGACCCGTTCGCGGACCTTAGTCGCAAGTCTCCGCCGACTACCACCCTGTTCCCGGCAATCAGCACAAGCCCTCCCACTTCGGTGTAACTTTCAACCCGGTCCAGCACCGACGAAGCGTGCTCTCCCCTGGCCAACCTGGTACCGATGTCCCGGGCAAATGCCGATGCCCAAGCCGCGCATCGGGACAGGACCGTTACGGCATGTATTCCTCTACCAGGCACAAAAGTGGAGATACCGTAGGGATGATCGAACGAGGGCAGATCCAAGACCAGTTTTTCGTGAAGAGGCGATCCCTCTGCATAAAGATACGCGTCCAAGCCTCCAGAGCATCTGACCGAAGCATCGCCTCCGCTGGCTACTACTAGATCAGCGGAGTCCGAGGCCAGGTCCCGGGCCACGAAATCGGCCATCGCGCCGCTAATGCACGCCATAGGAGGCGCCCCCGTCGCACGACACGATAAATCACTAAACCTCACGATCTCGGGCGCGGATGCGTAGATTTCAATCGGGGCCGAAGTTTCCCGGAAGGCCGGATGCTGTCGAAGATACTCCTCTATTTGATAGCGGTACCTGAAAACAGCGTCCTTGGCTTTGCCGCTCAGATCACTTCGTGCCTGGATTCGGAGGTTCGTCTCCCTCACGCCAATCCTGAAGCTCACAGACTTGGTGAGACGGAACCGATTGAAGTAATCCTTCCGCTCATAGATGTGGTACGTTGACTGCATCTCTCCTACTCACCATTGCTGGTCGGCCCGGCATTTCTTAGTCCTATGGCTCTCCGGGCTTGAAGCGGTTCTGCGCCCAATGAAAATGGAGGGACCACCAACCGGCTCGCAAATCGGCCCTACGCCTGGTAGCTCCCCCATACGTAATTCCGGGAGCTTGTACGGTTCACGGTGAACTGTTGCGGCTCACTTATACGCGATTATTCATTAGCCCTCGCGGCCGTGTCAAGGACAATTTCTCATACACGGTAATCCCTCGGTTACCAAGGGGATTGAAATGGCAAGGGCACACACATTGAGCCTGCCCCGGATCCCGGATAGTAGTCCGGGACGGCCCCGATCCAGGGTCTGTCCCTACGTCCGGGCTCAGGCCCGCGCAGGGGCAGAGTGTGGGGACGCTTCAGCGTGCCGCGCAAAAATTGTGAGGCGCCGGTTATCCGGAAAGCCCTCACTCCAGTGCTCGATTCGCAAATCATTCTCCACTCCCACAGTTGGTGATAGAAAAGCGCGGGACACGGCGCTTCTCACTCCGGACCGACCGCCTCTTTACCATCACTTGTACCCGGAGTCAGCGGGCTTCCTGGTGCGTAGGTATTCCAGATCGTACGCCCTGATCTGGCTGCGAGAACTAAGAAATGACATCCAGTCCGTCTTTTTTCGCTCTACAGTGATCAACCGAGGCCTTGAGAAACCAGAAAGCCGCTTTACGGCAAAATCCGTTATCATCCCCTGCACTTTTGGAGTGCCCCACTGTCTTTCGAGAGAGTCACCGTTCCATGCCAGACCGACCACTTCGCCTTCCGTGAACATGCGCATGTTGGCCAGCATGCGGTACGTAGTGGAGCTGTGGACAATGGCAAGTATTTCGTACTTGCCGTCATGGTCAAGGTCCATCGCAGCAATCCTCGGCCTGAAGTATGCCTTCTCGGACCCAAGATCAAGATCTCTGGACGCGAATCTCTCCTCATGCCCCCTCAGTCTGAGGACCACGTCGGAGCCGCCATAATAGTCCTGGGAAAGGTAGATTCGCTTGCCTGACGGCTCGTACAGCCTCAAATGGTCTTCACGGTCATAGACTGCGATTATCGGCTTTCGGGTTCCGTCGAAGTCACCAATGGCAAAGCCGAAAATCGGGATCTTCAGGGGGAGACCGAAGCGTCCCGTTGATTCGAGATCATCTCCCCGGTCGTCCAATCTGAAGATGGGGCCGTCGTAGATTTTGGTCAGAGCCTTTCTTTGACCCAAGAGCATGGGCCCACGGGTCGGGTAATCTACTATTCTAAGGTAATAATCAATATTGCTTATAATGGGCGTCAGCTTGCCCCCCCTGTACACCAGCACAAAGGAAGTTATGGAGCCGCGGTTCTGAGCGCTTACATATATTCTGGCTGGACCCTGCTTCCTGATCTTGGCAACATCCACACCCTTGAGTTCGAGCGATCCCGCATCATATTTGGTGACCAGGGTCAGCAGTCCCCCGGAGAACCGATACAGGTACACGCTGCTGGGACCGATCAGCACCACATCATTGCTTCCATCTCCATCCACATCCCCGATCCCCATTCCAATGGCAAGGATATTGAGATCTTTGCTTCGCCACACATCATCGAGTGCGCTCGGTTTCTTGGCGGGCTTCTCGGCCGACTCGGCGGCATTGGTTTCCGTCCGATCCCTCCCCCCCCTATCTGCAATCAGACGCGTCGCTATCTTGGTTCGCTCAGAAAGCGCGTTCCCCGCATTCAGACACTCCACTGAGTCGGGCCCGCCGGGGCAGGCCGGCGCAGCGCGGACCAG
This sequence comes from uncultured Syntrophaceae bacterium, assembly GCA_964527475.1. Taxonomy (GTDB): domain Bacteria; phylum Desulfobacterota; class Desulfomonilia; order Desulfomonilales; family Desulfomonilaceae; genus CAZGNL01. The sequence continues at coordinate 66,373 of CAZGNL010000004.1, read as the reverse complement.
ATCCGACCAAATTTCGTTTTCCCAACACGGAATGAAAAAGGCACAGAGCAGACACGAAATGCAAACACAAACAAGCCTGGATGAGAATCTCATGTCCTGCACCTCCGAAAAGAGCAGCATCCCAGTGGGAAAGCCGCCTCTGTAATCAGGCTGAATGAGTCAAGTGTACCGCGACCAAAACCGGGAGGTCGGGCAATTACGCTACGGATCCGAAATCGGCCGAATCAACGCGCCAAATGGGAATTCTCCGCCGAGAAAATTTCCTCAAGGCCCCATTTCGATGCCACCGGTACTGGGATTCATGGATTCCGGCAGATCCTTTTCCGTGGAGTTTCTCCAGCATCAGAACCAGGCTTTCTGACTGATGTATCTTTCTCCGGAATCGCACAAGACTGTGACCACAACCTGGTCGGGATCCAGCCGCTCCGCCTGGCGAAAAGCTGCGCAAACAGCAGCGCCTGATGAGAGGCCGGCGAATATTCCCTCTTCTTCGGCCATCCACTTGACCGCACCAACCGCTTCTTCATACTCTACAACGCCCACTTCGTCAATAATCTCCGAATCGAGTACACTGGGAATGAAACCCGCACCTATCCCCGGAATCCTGTTCGGGCCCGGATTTCCGCCGGACAGAATTGGAGAATCTGCCGGCTCTACCGCGACTATTCGAGCCCCCGGGCTCCTTTCCTTGAGCGCTTGACCCACCCCGGTGACAGTACCCCCAGTCCCCACACAGGCGACGAACACGTCGGGTGTTCTTTTCAAATCCCTGACGATCTCCACCGCGGTTGTCCGCCGATGAGTTTCGGGATTTGCCGGATTCCCGAACTGATTGACCATGGCCGTATTCCTGCCCGACTCAACTGCCTCGGATGCTCTGTCCAAAGCGCCTCCCATCCCGTCGGCGGCCGGTGTCATGACTATCTCCGCGCCGTAAGTGGCAAGAAGCCGCCTTGTCTCCGGCGGAACCCCCTCCGGCATTACCAGTGTCAGACCATATCCCCTGGCCGCGGCCACCAAAGCCAGGCTAATGGCCGTGTTGCCACCTGAGGCCTCCACCAGGGAATCTCCCGGTTGAATAAGGCCTGCCGATTCCATTGCTTCTACCATGGCAAGACATATGCGATCCTTTACCGACCCTCCGGGATTCATGAACTCCAATTTGGCCCAGACCTGCCCGCCTCGATCCCTGGTCGCTCCTCCCAGCCGCACCAACGGTGTGTTGCCGACGAACGACAATAAACAATCACGATCATTCATGGAATAGTTCCGTGGGATTATAGGTTAGATGAAATACATGTACTTGTGGTCCAGTTCCCTGGTAACACCCCGCTTGCGCGCCAGAGCGCAAAGGTCTGCAATGCTCACTGAGTCGTAGTAGTCGACTAAGAGCTTCTGAGTCTGTTTCCAAACGTCTCTGGTGATACAACTCTCTTCGATCTCGCAATCGTCTCTTATTTCAGGGTCATCAGACAAGCATCGCACCGGAACAATAGGGCCTTGAGCAGCGGTAATAATGTGTCTAACAGTGATTTCGGCCGCGTCTCTGGAAAGCATGTATCCTCCCCGGGGGCCGCGCCTGCTCTTCAAAAGGCCGGCCTTGAGGAGCGTGTTGAAGATCTGTTCCAGGTACCGCTGAGAGATCTTCTGCCGCCTCGATATGTCCTTTATCTGGGTGGGTTCCCCGCCGCCGTGGTAGGCAACGTCAAAAAGAGCCCTGACCCCGTATCGACTCGTGGTAGTAATTCGCATCACAATTCCTCACTTTGCGTAGCAACTGTACTATCTGTATTAAACCTTACCGGCGGTGTCAAGAAAATTCAGGTCTCTGCCACAAATAAGGCACAAGAAAGATGAGGGATTGCACCCCCCAAATAAATCGTGAAATCGCCCCCACGCCGGAGACTCGCCACCTAGGCGGCATTTTTAGGTTCCGTTGTGCTTCGCAGCGCTCGTATGACATCTCAACAACAACCCGCCAAATGACTGAATGGTTGCGGGGCAGCGATCCGCTGCACTTGACATAGAGCCGCGATGAATTATAAGGAGTACAGGCGGTGTAAACTTGTCACGGCAGGAAGATTTGACAGGGGCCACCGGTCATGGTAGACTTATTCTTTTAACCCGCAGAGAGGTAGGCATGGGGAGCGTAGTAAAGAAGAGAAGAAAGAAAATGCGCAAGCACAAACACAAAAAGCTTCGCGCAAGACAACGACATAGAAACAAGTAAGACGAGACGTCATGACCGAATGGGGGCTTTTTACAGCGTCCGACATGTCGACGATCGCGAGAGCGACCGCGCTGGCGGAGAGGTTGACGCAGGCGTACTTTGGTCTAGCGCAGGACGAGTGGACAAATTGGCCGTGCGGCGTGTTCACTCTGAAGCAGATTGACCATGAACTGTACCGGGAAGACACGTTTGCCCAAGTGATCCGGTACCGGGACAGTTCGCCAAGAAGCGGGGACAACCGGCAGCCGGACGCCTTTGGGATCGTTCTACAAGATCCGAACATTCTCCAGGCCCTCTTAAGGTCCACAGATCACGACTTATGGACCATCGGGCTGTTCTTGCTTACTCACGAGTTGATTCACATTGTCCGCTTCCGCAGATTCAATGTGGATTTTTTCGCATCAGAATCCGACAGGGACCGGGAAGAGGAATTGGTCCAGGAAATGACCCGGGAAATACTTTCCGGGGTGAGCAACACAGATCTTATTCTGAGTCTTTATGGACCCAACTTTGACAGAATAGACCAGGTAATCCGACCGGATGAAGGAGTATTGAATGCCCATATACGAGTACCAGTGCGGGAACTGCGGTGTTGAATTCGAGGAATGGCAGAACATTTCAGATGCCCCTGTGGACAAGTGCCCGCAGTGCGGAGGTCCGTCTTCTCGGTTGATTTCCCAGTCCACCTTTATACTCAAGGGGACCGGGTGGTATGCCACTGATTACGCGAAAAAGGACGGAAACAGCCACGGAAAATCCTCCAGGGCCGCTGAGTCTTCGTCCAGCGAGAAATCTTCTTCCGGATCCAAAGATGCTTCTTCGGACTCCAAGACATCTGCGGCCAAGTCATCGGACGGCTCGGATTCGTAAAGCAAATCATCGGGGCCGCGGCCCCATTTGTGCAGCAGGATGCAATGAAAATCAAAAAACTCGCGCATTTGGGAGTCGTAGTTAAGAGCCTGGATTCTGCCCTGGAACTCTTCACCCAGGGGCTTCCCCTCGAAATGACCCATACTGAAGACTACCAGGGGATGCGCGTGGGATTCATTCCTGTTGGCGAAACCTGTGTTGAACTCCTGGAGGACGTCTCGGGTTCTTCGGCCATAAAGAAATTCTTGGACAAAAACGGAGAAGGCATACATCACATAGCCTTTGAAGTGGATGACATCCATCAGGCCCTGGATGAACTGAAGCAGAAGGGCGTTAAGCTCATCGACGAGACCCCCCGTGCAGGCGCTCACGGAATGACCATAGCGTTCTTGCACCCCAAGGTCACCCACGGAGTCCTCATTGAGCTGGTCCAGCCCGTGACCAATCCCCAATAGGAAGCTGCTGTAGAGTCCGATCCGTACGAGGCCGACCTTCGGCCTTGACCGCTGAATTTATTGCGGTCCCTTTCGGCCTGATGATCCGATTTCAGCGTTTTTCCGGACCATCGTGGCGACTGATCCTCGATTGTCCGGGCAAGATTGAGTTATGATATTAGGAGGTTGTAACAATGGCGGACGTTACCATGCCAATGAACGGTAAGGTGATTGACGTAAAAGTGGATGTAGGCCAGACGGTGAGCGAAGACGACGAGGTGGTCATCATCGAAGCAATGAAAATGGAACTGCCTGTGGTAACCCCGGCGGGAGGAACCGTCAAGGAGATAAAGGCCAAGGTGGGCGAGTCTTACCAGGTAGGCGACGTCCTGGCAATAGTCGAATAGGAGTTCGGATCAACACGATGATTCCGAGGATCGTTCTCTGGAACGCCCGGGAAAGCCGCAACCCCTTGAGGAAAGGCGGCCGGTCGGTTCGGCCTCCATCACGCGACCACATGTGTCATTGCGAAGCTCAGCAGAGATAAATGCCCCCCGGCTAACCCGGTGGGCTATCCCTGTCAGCCCCTTGAAGCGGCCTTTGAAGGGTGCATGGAGTTCTGCCGATCCCAATGTTGGCGCCGTGATCTGCATCGCCCTGACGCGGAGGCTCCTGCCGTCATTCCCGCGCCTGCCCGGACCACGATCCGGGGTTCGCGGGGGTGACTACCAAGTCTTAGAAGCTCCCACCGTCATTCCGGTGAAATCCGGAATCCGGGTTCTTCAACAGCTTCTTGACCCCGGCGCCTGGATGGGATTCCCGGTGTATGGATCACTCGGGTCGAAGATGAGGTCCCCTACGAACTATCGGAGGTTAGGCGTGCCGGAAGACTACAGAGAAAAAGTCAGAGAGTGGGAGCTGAGCGTTCAGGAAGAGCTTGCCAAAAGGCCTGAACGCCGTGAACAGTTTTCTACTGTCTCGGATTTGCCTGTTCAGAGGGCTTACTGGCCCTGGGATGAAGAGGGCTTTGACCTGGAACAGGACCTGGGAGTACCCGGGGCGTATCCGTTTACCCGTGGGGTTCAGCCCACCATGTTCCGGGGGCGACTCTGGACCATGCGCCAGTACGCGGGGTTTGGGTCTGCTGAAGAGACGAACGAACGTTTCAAGTATCTCACCGGACAGGGACAGGGCGGACTGTCCGTGGCGTTCGACCTGCCCACTCAGATCGGATACGACTCCGATCACGACCTGGCCGCGGGTGAAGTGGGGAAGGTAGGAGTGGCCATCGACAGTGTGGAGGACATGAAAGTCCTGTTTGACGGGATAGATTTGTCCAAGGTCAGCACCTCAATGACCATCAACTCTCCGGCCTCAGTGCTCTTGGCCGCCTATCTTACCGTTGCCGAGGAACAAGGCGCGGACATCGCAAAAGTGAGGGGGACTATTCAGAACGATATTCTCAAGGAATACCCGGCCCGCGGAACCTACATTTTCCCCCCTGAGCCGTCCATGAGGATAATCACGGACATTTTCGCATTCTGCAACGAGCACGTGCCCGCTTGGAACACGATCAGCATAAGTGGATATCACATACGTGAGGCGGGTTCCACGGCTGTCCAGGAGGTGGCTTTCACCCTGGCCAACGGCATAGCGTACGTACAGGCGGCCATAGATGCAGGTCTTGAAGTGGACGCGTTCGGGGCCCGGCTCAGCTTCTTTTTCAACGCACACCAGGATTTCCTGGAGGAGGTTGCGAAATTTCGTGCGGCCCGCCGCATGTGGGCCCGCATCATGAAGGAGCGTTTCCACGCTACCAATCCCAAGGCTATGATGCTCAGATTTCACACTCAGACGGCCGGGTGTACGCTCACAGCTCAACAGCCTGACAACAACGTGGTCCGGGTGGCGTTCCAGGCCCTTTCCGCTGTGTTGGGTGGGACACAGTCGCTCCACACCAACTCCCGAGATGAGGCTCTGTCCCTGCCCACTCAGAAGTCGGTCCAGATAGCCCTTCGCACACAGCAGGTCATAGCCTATGAGACAGGGGTCACGGAGACAGTGGATCCTCTGGCCGGTTCGTACTATGTGGAGGCCCTCACAAATGAAATAGAGCGACGGGCATTGGACTACATCAAGAAGATAGATGACATGGGTGGAGCGGTTAAGGCCGTGGAAAACGGATACATTGAAGAAGAGATTCAGGACTCCGCGTTCCGGTTTCAAAAGGCCGTTGAGACTCAGAGTCAGGTCATCGTAGGGATGAACCGCTTCCAGGTTGAGGAGGACCTGCCCGGGGACATACTGAGAGTTGATCCCGCGCTGAGAGAAGCCCAGACAAAGCGACTGGAGAAGACCCGTTCTGAAAGGGATTCCGCAGCGGTGGCTTCGGCCCTTGCCGAACTGAAAAGGGCTGCACAGGGAACCGATAACCTCATGCCTTGCATAATGATTGCTGTGAAGCAAAGATCAACGCTTGGAGAGATATGCGGTGTCTTGAGAGAAGTGTTCGGCGAATACACACATGGTTCTCATGCCTGATGTGGTCCTGCAATGCGATACGCTGATGAAGCCCGGGGCTAATCTCCCGGGTCTTCCTGTTCGACGGACATCTGCGGAATGGAAGTCGCGTCTGCGCCCACTTCGGCCACAGCATCCCGATATTGAATCTCCTCCGGAAATAGTGTAGACTCCGTTATTCTGCTCAGATGCTCGAACCACATCTGTTGCGCGCATGGTTTGGGAGATAGAGTTATATGACTTCGCCGGAAACAAAAAGGACTGATTCAGAACGGAAAGCGCCTGTATTCCGTCAAGTAGTTTCCTTTTTTTCGTCTGTTAGGACTACCGTTGCAATACTGTTCGTGCTCGCAGCGACCTCTGTGGCGGGAACCATCGTGCCCCAGGGAGGCAGCCTGGAGCAGCTGGCCCGAACCACGCATCCCTTCTTCTTTCGTCTGATAGTCATCCTTGATCTCAACACGCTCTTTCATAGCTGGTGGTTCTTACTCCTCGTGATATTTCTGACTCTCAACTTGATCGGTTGTCTGATTCAGAGAGTCCCCGCTCTAATGGCCCAGTGGAGCAAGGAAAATCGGCAGACCTCCTTTCGATGGTCTGTTTCAGATCCCAGATCTCCTGAAGTGCTGAAAAAGCTGCTGTCCGACGCTCTGAGGCCGCTGTTGGGCGCCGAACTGAGCAAAGAGACGACCGGCCACGGCATGGCTATGCACTGGATTAAACACCGCATTCAGCTTTTCGGTTTTCCTTTTGTTCACTGCGCCATTGTCGTGATTCTGCTCGGCGGCCTCCTGGGACTAATGTACGGATTCAAAGGGCGCATTGAAATCAAGGAAGGCGCTGTTGGTCGGCAATTCGTGCTCATACCTTCCGGTGAAGTCCGGGACTTGCCTTTCGAGATTGCCGTAGACAAGTTCACCTTGCTGCACTATCCAACGGGTGAACCCAAAGAGTTCCGGAGCGATCTGAGACTATTGGAGAACGGAAAGGAAGTTCTCAAGGCACCGCTGCGGGTAAACCATCCAGTGACGCTCAATGACATTTCCCTGTACCAGGCGGACTACAGCCTTGCCGGCGTGAGAGACGTCAAACTTGCCGTGAAAGGCCCCAAAGGAAAGAATACGGATCTCAAGGTCCAACCCAACGAGAAGATTCAGGTCCCGGGGACGCAATTCATGGTGAGTCTTCACAGTCTTGATCCTGGCGGGGGAAATCACGGGGCTGTGCTGGAACTGTCCGTAGAAACAAAGGGCCAGCCTACTAAGGGCTTGTTCTTGCAAGCAAATGATCCCAAATGGACCCAGATGGGTGACACGGAAATCCGTTTCCTCGAGTTCGTACCCCTGTATTCGACCGGGCTTCAGGTGGGGTACGATCCCGGGAGCAACGTTGTGTGGACAGGTTGCACCATGCTGATTATTGGATTTCTGCTCACGCTCTTCACTAATCACCGCAGGTTGTACATAGAGATGAAGTCGCAGAAAGGGAAGACTCTTATCGAGGTCTCTGGAAGAAGTCGAAGATTGCGCCGCGAATTCAGGGAATCCGTGGAAAAGGCCCTTCACACAGCACTGGAAAGCGCGGAACCATAAACCCCGGGTGTTCGATTGCATTGGATCTTGACGTGTAATCGTTCACCGTGAACCGTACAGGCCCCCGAAATTACGTATGGGGGAGGTTTGGAGGGGGAGCTACTAGGCGTAGGGCCATTTTGCGAGCCGGTTGGTGTGGGAGCTTCATTTATAGTCCGTGGCGGCCCGCCGGGCGTGGGAGCTTCGAGAAAGGTTTTGGGTTTATGCTTTGCACGGGGACACGGGAATATCGAAGGATGGGCCTACTTGGTCGAAGAACGGACATATCGTGGAGAACCTATTGACACCACGTCGAGTGGGCCCTCCATTCTCACCGGGCGCAGAACCGCTTCAAGCCCGGTGAACCAGTATCTTGACGGACAGCACAATGACCAGCACCGATTTGAACACATATCTGACCTTCGGCTATTTGGCCTGTGGGGTTTTCGCACTCATTTCGTATCTTTCCTCCCCGGCAGAATCCAGGGCGAGAAAGGCAGTTCTTGCACTGGTGATCCTTCTGTGGGTGGTTCATACAGGAGCCATAGGACTCAGATGGGTAGAGTCGTATCAACAGGGCATAGGCCATGCGCCGCTGTCCAACCTTTATGAATCCATGATCTTCTTCGGATGGGCCACGGCACTGGCATTGATTGTGACGAGGCTCAAATTCAAGGCGGATCTCGTCGTGTTGCTCGGCCTTCCGGCCGTCTTTCTCATGATGGCCTCAACCTTTCTCATGGACCATGAAATCAAACCTCTTATTCCCGCTCTTCAGTCCAATTGGCTTGTGGCTCACGTGGTGACCTGTTTCCTGGGATACGCGGGGTTCGCTGTCTCTTTTTTGGCGGCCTTGATACTGCTCGCCTTACGCAGCACTGATTCCACCGAGAACCAGCGCCGTCACCTGGATCTCGTCGATCAAGTGGTCTACAGGGCCATTCTGGTCGGATTTCCCCTGCTCACCATTGGTATTGTCACCGGAGCTGCATGGGCTGACTACGCGTGGGGCGCGTACTGGTCATGGGACCCAAAGGAAACCTGGTCCCTGATCACGTGGTTTGTGTATGCGGCCTTCCTACACGCTCGCCTGACTCGCGAGTGGTCAGGACGAAGAACAGCCCTTCTTTCTCTGTTGGGCTTTGCCGCGGTGCTATTCACCTATTTCGGAGTGAATTACCTGCCCGGGCTCCACAGCTATTTCTAGAATCGATTCTCCCCTTTGACCGATTGACACGCATCAGCAGCGATCAAGATATCCAGGAGGCCTCAACGTGCCAAAAACCGGACAAAACAATGGTTTGACCGACGTGGAAGGCATTATGGTCGGCCACTTCACGGACCTCGATGCTGTCAGCGGCGTAACCGTAATCATATGCCCTGAAGGCGCCGTGGGAGGAGTGGACGTGAGGGGCGCGGCCCCGAGCACCCGTCAGATCGAGCTCCTGGAACCACATAATCTGGTGGAAAAGATTCAGGCGGTGACACTCAGCGGCGGCTCCGGTTACGGACTTGCCGCGGCCGACGGAGTGGTGGCCTGGCTGGCTGAAAGAGGCTGGGGCTTCCCCCTACCGGAAGGGCACGTGGTCCCCATCGTGCCCTCTGCCATATTGTTTGATCTGGGCCGCGGCAAAGACTTCGTCCCCCCTGTAGGCCCTGAGTGGGGAAGGAAGGCATGCGAATCAGCCGGGAACGGCCCGGTCACCATAGGATCCGTGGGAGCAGGAACCGGCGCACTCTCAGGCGCCATCGCAGGCCCCGTCAAAGGCGGAATCGGCACAGCATCCGTAGTGCTCGAATCGGGTGTCACGGTTGCCGCGCTCATGGCGGTGAACTCCTTGGGATCGGTCATCGATCCTGAAACCGGTCGCCCGTGGGAAATACGCACAGAGCTTGATGGAGAATTCGGGCCCCTCCGAGAAAGAGCCGTAACATTGCCCGAACCGCTTCAGCCTGAACCGATCCAAAACACTACAATCGGCGTGGTCGCCACGGACGCGATGCTGAACAAAGTCCATGCCAAGAAAATAGCCCAGATGGCCCACGACGGCCTGGGCCGAGCCATCCGACCGGCTCACTCCATGTTCGACGGCGACGCGATCTTCACTATGGCCACCGGTAAAGTCGAACTACCCGACACCCCGGGGTTCTTCAACGCAGCTAAAGCCCAAGCAGTGACCGAACTCGGAGCGGCCGCGGCAGACTGCGTCACACGAGCCATCGTACAGGCCATCCTCAAAGCCGAAACCACAGCCAACATGCCCGCATTCCAAGACCTGAAAGGGCGGTGAAGAAGGGAAGAGAAGAGGGAAGAGGAAGAGAGAAGAGAAGATGCGGGAGGACTCTTTTCTCGGTAGAAACTGCTCCGCGCAGGGCGATCGAGTCGCCTTGAGAGTTTGGCGCCACTTTCATGCATCACGGACACATAATGATGGCTCGTTGGCCCCACGCCGAGTGGCCCGCACCCCCCTCCAAAAGACTTCATAAATGGCGATGGTCAGGCTTCGTTGATGATCAAAGTTGATTTCGCAAACACGGCAGTACCGGTAGGTTGGCCTGTCTTCGCCGGCGCGTTGCGCGGGGCGAAGTCGTCCCGGCGCACTTCACCACAAAATTAGTCCAAGTCCCGGGCTCATTTGAGAGCCGGATTCCAGACAAGCCCCCCCTTCCCCCATAGGCGTTAACTTAGGGTGTGTCACGAAATGGACCTTGCTTCACGTTGCTGACCCAATAGTAGGGGTGCGCACGCGGGAAAGGGCGGACACATAGGTCCGCCCCTACAGGAGAATGCCACCGCTATTTCGTGACAGGCCCTTAGAATGAAAAGTGGTCGAAATCCGGCAACAGTGGCATCCCAGATGCGTTGGTTTCTTCATCGTAATCCGGCGTATCGAGGGACTGGGCCCCGGCTTTCGCCGGGGTGACTATTGAGAGGTCCGCACGCAACAGGCCCCATTTTCAGGGGTTTTCCAGGCAATTTGGCCTTAAGTTAACGCCTATGCCCCCTTCCCCCCTTTTGATAAAGCGGGGTTAGACTGGATTTCTCAACCAAGACCTTCGCACGCCCATGTTACTTCTTTGATCACGAATCGCCATAACATGTTTTCCGGTTACCCCCAGCGAGGCACAGCCCTGCTTGCGAAACCAATTCAAATCGTCAACCAAACCTGACCATCGCCAAAGGAAGTTTTTTGGAGGGGGGTGCGGGGGGACGCTTTTTTCTCGAAAAAAGAGTCCCCCCGCATCTTCTCTTCCTCTTCTCTTCCCTCTGCCCTCTTCTCTTCCCTCTTGCCGCCCCTCTACTTTCCTTTGGTGATTGCTTCTTCGAGGGCTGGGACTATATCGAAGAGGTTTCCGACGATTCCGTATTGTGCGAGTCGGAAGATTGGTGCTTTGGGGTCTTTGTTGACCGCAACGATCAGCGGTGAACCTTTGATTCCGCCCATGTGTTGGAATGCTCCGCTTATTCCGAGGGCCAGGTAGACCTTTGGTTTGACTTCCACTCCGGAGGTCCCGACCTGGTGGTATTTGGGCAGCACGTTTTTGTCTACGATCGGCCTGGAGCAGGCGAGCACTCCGCCCACTGCGTCTGCAAGGGTCTCGAACATATCCAGGTCATCTTCATCTCCGATGCCCCGCCCTATTGAGACGATCACATCGGCCGATGCGATGTCCACATCACCTTTTTCCGCTTCTACGAACTCGATGAATCTCTTGCGGGCAGGTTCATCCCCGAGCGGTGAGTCCGGCTTTTCAATGGTACCTGCTTCTCCGGCCGACTCAGCCACCCGAAATGATCCGGTTCGCAGCGTGAGCACGATCCTTTCGGCATCCTTGAACGCGACCAGGGTATTGACCTTGTAACTGTAGACCTGTCGCCATGCCATTGGTTTGCCGTCTTGGACTTCCAGCGCAAAGCAGTCGGTTGCCAGGGCCGCGTCAAGCGACACCGAGAGTGCAGCCGCCAGGTCAATGATCGAATTGGAATTGCCCATAATCAGCACATAAGGGCCCTTGTCCGCGAGCATCGGCTGGATGGCGCTGATGAAGACATCGGAATTGAAATTCTCCAACCGGGCATCATCCACGGCCAGGACCTTTGGACAGACTTTGGCGATCTCTTCGGCCATAGGATCGACGTTGCTGCCCAGAACCAGGCACGTCAGTTCCGCGCCCAGATCGTCAGCCATTTGACGGCCCGCTGAAATCGCTTCCCAGGTGGTATCCCTCAACTTCTGCTGTCTGTGCTCAGCCAGTACAAATACGTTCTTCATCATGCGATACCCCCTTTCTCTCTGAGGATTTCAGCCAGACGAGCCGCGGCATCTTCAGCGCTGCCGGTAATGATCTCAGCGCCTTCTCCTTCGGGCGGCAATTCCATCTTGACGATTTCGACCCTGGAACCCTCAGTGCCGACTTGAGAGCCTTCCAGTCCCAGTTCGTCGAGCCCCATGATTGGGATCTCCAACGCGGCCACCTTGCGCACCGCGCGGATGGAAACAAACCGCGGTTCGTTGAGACCCGTGGCAACAGAGACCACCGCGGGTAGATCCATTTCAAGGTTCTCGGACAACCCTCCCTCAAGTTCCCGGGTAACAGTAAGCTTGCCGTTCCGGGGTTCAATCTTCGTGACAAGCGTTGCCACCGGCACCCCCAGCATGGCGGCGAGCATTCCCCCGACCTGGGCCCCGCCGTCGTCATCGGCCAAGGTCCCGGTCAGGATCAGGTCATGGGGCCGATCCTTGATGAACTTGGCCAGAACCGCGGCCACCGCGAATCCGTCCGAACCCTCAAAGGCATCGTCGGCCAGCAAAAAAGCCTCGTCAGCGCCTCTGGCGAGACATTCCCGGAGCATCTCCTCTGCGTCTTCGGGCGCAACGCTGACCACAGTGACCTTGCCCTCGACCTTATCCTTGATCTGAACCGCCTCTTCCATTGCGAAGCGGTCCCAATCATTCATGTCGTAGTCCAGATCATCCTTCTCGATGTCATTTGCGTCAGCATCAACGGCCAACTCAGCCTCGGAGGTATCCGGAACCCATTTCATGCAAACAAAAATATCCATAGGCCCTCCCGGTATATTCGGAATTCATTCCGCTTTAGTTCAATCGGGAACTCTCTTTCCCGCCGGCCTTCCTCTTCGATCGCGACTCCAATGAAAATGTCGTGAAAAAGCCACCCCTTTCCGGGTCAACGTATGGGGTGGTTTGGAGGGGAGATGAGTCTCCCCTCCAAATTATTGCGCAGCGTGCGCGCTCTTCACACGACTGTCCGAGGCGAAGCCACGGACTACCGATCATGGAAAGGACTTTCATGTTTCGTTGTGCCTGTGTTTCTTAGGCCTGTAAGTTTCAGTCATGGAAGTCACTTCATGGATCGGTCAACGAGTTCCACCAGATCGAGGACCTCGATCTTCCCCTCATTACCGGTAGTCTTGATCGCATCCTCGATGTTTATGAGACAGAAGGGACACGCGGTTACAATGACTTCCGCGCCGATCTCCGCGGCCATGCGGACCCTTCGTTCGCCCATTCTTTCCTTTTCCTGTTCGTTCTCGTACCAGAGCAGCAGCCCGCCGCCGCTGCAACAGAAGCTCCTGGAGAATGACTTCTTCATCTCCTTGAGTCGAATCCCCGGAATACGGATCAGGACATCCCTGGGGTGATAATAAATGTTGTTATGGCGGCCCAGATAGCAGGGATCATGATAAGTCACGACCCTGTCCCCGAGGTAATCCTTGTTGAGTTTTATTTTGCCCGCCCTGCACAATCGGGACATAAGCTCACTGGAGTGAAGTGCCTTGAACTCTCCGGGATAGTCGTTCTTGATGGCATTGTACGCATGCGGATCGAATGCCACGATCTCGTCGAATTCCCGCTCCTCGAACGCGGCGATGTTCTTCTGAGCCTGCTGTTCAAAGAGCCCTTCTTCACCCAAGCGGCGCACCTCATGACCGGAATCGGTTTCATCCTTTCCCAGAATGCCGAAATCCATGCCGGTCTTGTGGAGGATACGTGCGAAAGATTTGGAAATCTCCTGAATCCTTGGATCGAATGATCCGCAGCTGTCCACAAAGAAGAGCAGATCTGCGGAATCGCCCTTCTGCAGTTCCCTGACCTCCACATCCTCAAGTTCCTTGGTCCACGCGCCGCGTTTGGATTTTGCTCCACCGTAAGCATTGCCCTTTTTCTTGATCTGTTGCATGGGCTTTTGCAGGGCTTGCGGAAGCTCGCCCTGGTCGAGCAGGTATCGTCTCATGTCCACGATCTTGTCGATATACTCGATGAATATTGGACATTCCTGTTCACAGGCCCCGCAGGTTGTGCACGCCCATATTTCTTCCTGAGTTATGATATCGCCGACAAAACTGCGTTCTCCCTCGTCTTTGTCGGATCCGAAAACAGGGTACCGTTCGTACGCGTAGTCCCGCGCTCTGATGCTGATCATCTTGGGAGATAGTGCCCTGCCCACGGTGTTCGCGGGACAGTTGTCCGAACATCTTCCGCAGTCCGCGCAGGAGAAGAAGTCCAGCATATGTTTCCAGGTGAATTGGTCAAACCGGCCTATGCCGATCTCGCCCTCGTCCAGATCCATCCAGTCCTCGACTCCGTATCTGACAGGCTTGATCTTTCCCTTGTCGAAATTCGCGAAGAACACGTTCGGGATGGCTGTAATCACATGAAAGTGTTTTGAGATCGGCAGGAAGTTGAGCAATCCGAAGAAAACGAGTATGTGAGCCCAGTAAGCGCCGATGTGGAGACCGTTCAAGGTGGACTGTCCGGATCCCGACATGAGCAGTGCAGTGAGACCCGAGGCCGGGAAGAGCCCCATCCCGTGAACATTCCCCTGTGCCGCGACCGCGCTGCCGTCATAGATCATGTCGGTCACCATGAGAGCGGCCACGAGACCGAGGATCACGTACGCCTCACTGCCATGACCATTTCCTCCAGGATGCTCATATCGGGACGGCTTGAACACCGCCCTCCGAACAATGGCCACTATGCAGACAATGAGGACAACGAGCACCGCATAGTCCTTCAGGACCTCGTACAGGAAGGCCGCGTTCCCGGTCAGAAAAGGAAGGTGAAAATCAGCTGAGAAGCCTCGGCCTATCAAGGTCAAAGAACGAAGAGACAGGATCATGAAACCCGCGAAGAGCAGGATATGGAGGATACCCGCGCCCAAATACCGGGGCTGTCTCCACTGACCGAAACCGAAGATGAGCATGGTCTTGACACGCGGTAAGATATCCGAAAATCTCGGATCCGGCATGCCTTGCACGAGGACGTGGACGCGCCTGTACATCAAATAGGTGAACAGACACAGAGCACTTATGAGGACAATCAATGCGATAATGGGAGCGGGTATGCCGGCCAAAGCCAGGTCAGCCGGTTCCAGTAAGGTCATGAGCGCAAACCTCGTTTGTTCAGGTTTCTATGAAAGTCTCGTGAAAAAACCACCCCTTTCCGGGTCAACGTATGGGGAGGTTTGGAGGGGAGATGAGTCTCCCCTCCAAGGTCGTGCGCAGCGTGCGCGCTCTTGAACGATCCCGTCCGAGGCGAAGCCACGGACCAGTAAAGAACGGAAAAGACTTTCATGCTTCGTTGTGCCTGTAAATTCAGGCATGTAACTTCCTATGTAGGTCTCATTGTTCGTGAAGGCGCCGGTCCCAGGTAGGGAGGCGGAGCCTGCCGGCATGCATTCTCCGCGAGAGCCTGGGAACGAGAAGCAGTCCACGCAATTCCGTCACTGAGCGAGCATCAAAGAGGGCGACGCATGCGTCGCGCCGTACGCGCCGGACCCGCGGGCTTATGCCTGGTTGCAGAAAATCAATCCAGGAGAACCGCCAGGATCTTCGCGGGCTTATCCCCAAAGGCCCTCACCAGGTGCGTGCTCGTTGAATCGTAGTATACAGCGTCTCCGGGCTTGAGCACCTCTCGAGTATCCTCCACAAAGACTTCCATCTCCCCTTCCAGCACGTAGATGAACTCTTGGCCGTCATGGGTGGAGGGTTCATCGGAGGCAGCGGGGTGAAGAGTCACTATGAACGGTTCCATCCTACGGTCCTTCTTACCAGGGGCCAAGGACTCGTATTCATAACCGTGACTCTCCTCTTTCGCCTTTCCGTACCGTGAGGTGATCGGACGTTGGTCCGCGCGGACTATTGTGAACCGTTCTTTTCCCTTTGAGACCACGTCTTCCATTCTCAGGGAAAGCGCCTTGCTCAGCCTTATCAACCGGCCGAGCGGCAATATGTCTTCGCCGGCCTCCACAAGCGCCAGAGTATTCTTTTCGATTCCCGTCTTTTCAGCCAGTTCATCCAGACTGAACCCTTTCTCCTCACGAAAGACCCGGAGATTTGCGCCATGATTCACAGCGCTCTCCATCTCCACTTTCCTGGTGGCGGCAGCTTCAGCATCGGGGTCTGTGAGAAGGTCGCGTTCCTGTCCATCCCCGGAGAATCCGTCTACAGCGTCCCCAATATCTTCGTAGGCATTTTCGTTCTTGTCCTCGATCATAGCCCGTCCTTTCAATTGTTCCCGCGGCTTCCTGGTTGGTCAGCCGTACGGAGCCAAGCTACATGGATCTACCGGGCACCCCTATGTTTCTGGCAATGACGATTCTCTGTATTTCGGATGTCCCCTCACCGATGTCGAGCAGTTTCTGATTTCTGTAGTGCCGCTCGACCGAGTAGTCTTTCATAAGTCCGTACCCGCCGTGGATTTGCACGGCATGGTTGGCGGCCCGGTAGTAGGTCTCAGAACAGACCAGCTTGGCCATGGCGGACTCCTTTGGGGTCAACCTGTTATTGTCTTTCAGCCAACATGCTTTATAGAGGAGCAGACGGGCCATCTCAACTTCCGTGGCCATGTCTGCAAGCTTGAACGCGTTCGCTTGAAAAGATCCGATGGGCCGGCCGAACTGCTTCCTCTTTTTCGCATAACCCATTGCAAGATCAAAAGCTCCCTGCGCTCCCCCCAAACCCATTGCGCCTATGGACAGCCGTCCGCCGTCGAGGGTCTCGAGCATTTGATGAAATCCCTCGCCTCTCTTACCCAGGAGGTTCTCCTTGGGCACCCGGCAATCCTGGAAGGTGAGCTGCCCGGTGTTGGAAGACCGCCAACACATCTTGTCGTGCATGGTCTCAGCGATGAACCCGGGAGTACCATTCTCCACCAGAATACAACTGATCTCGGGTTTCTTCTCGTCCGAGTCGTCAGTGATACACTGAACTACGCAAACCGCACTCATATCCGTGGAGGAATTGGTAATGAAAATCTTGCTGCCGTTGATGACCCATTCGTTGCCGTCCAGCACCGCGCTCGTCTTGGACGCTCCCGCGTCCGAGCCCGCGTCCGGTTCCGTGAGCCCGAAGGACGCCAGTATTTTGCCCTCGCACAAATCAGGAACCCATTTCCTTTTCTGCTCTTCGCTTCCGAAGTAGTAAATAGGGGCAATTCCAAGGGAATTCCCTGCCGCGATGGTCGCAGCTTGAGACCCGTCAATGCGCGCGATCTCCTCCACGATGATGATGTAGTTCAGGTACCCTACCTCGGTACCGCCATATTCTTCAGAAACGAACGGGCCAAAGAAATCCAACTCACCCATCTTTCGGGTAAGCTCAGTCGAGAACTCCTCCTTGTCGTCCAGTTCCTGAGCTATCGGGGCAATTTCCTTCTTAGCGAATTCCCGTACAACCTTCCTGGTCAGCACAGCGTCTCTGGGAAGATCAAAATTCAACGACATAATCCAACCCCCTTTCGCGGTAAGCGATAGAAGTTCCGAAACTTGGTAGCAAACCCGTCCGCCAAGGGCTGCCGTCAAGACCGGTGTAATGGACAACCCACAAAGAAATCACGCGTCCATGCCGCACTCCGTTCGTACGGATCCGACATCAGGCAAGGGAAACTCGCGCCTATCTTTCATTGAATGTTCGATGCATCAAGACTCATGTCTTGGGCTTGTAGCCTTTCTTGAATATCAGATCCGCGGACGAGGTGTCAAGTTGAATAGATCCGATCAAGTAACCCTTCAACCACTCGGGGGGCGACCGGAACGACCGCTTTCTCGAGTCTAACGGAGCTAAGAGGGCGCAGCATGCGGCGCCCCTACGCATGGCTGCGCCATGCAAGGATCGTGGCACGACTTGGTTGTGTTTTCAGGTTTTGATACACTTTCACAGCCGCCCCTACACTCTGCCCCACGACGAATCTGGGCCCAGACGTAGGGGCAGACCTATGTGTCTGCCCTCCCCGTTGCCCCCAGAAACTGAATGGTTGCGTCGACCTTAAAGTTTTTCTTGACTGTCAAAGGTATTTTGCTTATAATTTCAATGCGGTATCGCCTCGGATACGAGCAGTTGCACTGGTAAACGTCGCCTGGACTGATTCTACCGAGAGCTGGTCCCACATTGACGGTTGCTCATTTCACCGGCCCCTTGGCCCACATGATGGGCCGGCCCCTGCTCAAGGAGCTTCCGGTTCCCCTTCCTCGACAAGGAGGAGAGTTTGACAATGAACTCTATCGGATTCCGCCTCATCCTTCTGTTGATTATCGCGGTTCTCGCGCAGGGATGCGCGGAAGACCAGGTTGAAAAGAAACAGCCAAAGCCCTCCAGTGACGTAGCACAGGTTGAGAAACAGCAGACAGCGCGTCCAACGAATCAGGATATCCTCTTGGATCTCAAGTCCAGGCTTGAGGTGTCTAGCGAAGACCTGGATCGCCAAAAGAGCGAGAATCGGGATTTGCAGAACCGTATCCAGTCACTGACCCAAACTTTGCGAGATGAGGAATCTGAAACTGAGAAGCTGCGAGCCGAGCTGTCCAAGCCCGCCCCAAAGAAAAACGTCAAGGATTTCCCAGGCCGGGTGAGCCTGATGGGGGCAAAGGCCCTGGCTGAGTTCAAGGCCAAACAGATGAGTCAAAGGGTTGAGAAGCTCCGCCAAGACCTGGAAAGCAAAGAGCAAGAACTTGCGAGCATCAGGCAGAACGCGCTGCAAAAGGAACAGGCGGTGGCCACGCTCACCAAACGGATTCAAGACCTTCAGAACTCTCAGAATGCCAAGGTAGAGCAGCTGACCTCCAGGTTGGATCAGATCAGCAAGGATTTAGCGGCCCGGTCTGCGGAAACGGAACAACTAAGAAAGGGCATGGAAGACAAGACCACCACTCTGCACGCCCTGAAGACCGCGATTGCGGATTCGGGGAGACTCAAGCAGGGCGCGGAGAATGAAACGGCCCGGCTGAAGACGGCTTTGACCGAGATGGAGAAACATCTGGTCGGCGCCAAGGCTGAGGCTGAACAGGGCAGACTCCAGATCGCCCAGTTGCAGAAGGACGCGGAGCAGAACCGGGTGTATGCCGAACAGCAGCGAACCGACTCTGACCAACTCCGCACCCATGCAACGCAGATTCACGCCGAGTTGACCAAAGCACAGCAGGAGGCCAAGTCACTGAAAGACCAGTTGGCTCAAATTACCGGCCCCACCACCACCCAAGACCCAGCGCCCAGTCCGGTGCCGACGTCCGGCCCATCCAATGTGGAGATGATACTCCAGATGCCCATCTATGCGGAGTCCCCGCCTATGGATGTGGAACGGCATTGAGAACCCGTATTAGTTCACCGGGCTTGAAGCGGTTCTGCGCCCGGTGAACTGTTACGAGAAACCCAATCAGCCGTTTGCCATAGGGTTTCTTTACAGACCCGACAGTGTTCTCAGCTTCTCGAGAAAGACCAGCGACCGTATCTCCTGTCCCCGAACATGCCTCACAAACGAAGACAAGGAACGCCTGAGTTCGGCAAGGCCCTTTCTGTTAAGCCTTACCCGAGAAGCGGCATCCCCTTTTAGTTCCAGTCCCCGCCGAATGAATGCAAGCGTGTCCGGGGACAAGGTCAGATCCGTGGCCCGCGAATCCTCGCACGCGTTGTGGTTCACCCCCCCCAGACCGGGAGAAAAGAGCGCATCCTCTCCTGGACCGATAGGCTCTCCGCATGTAACACAGGTGTCGAAACGAGGACCATGACCGAGCAACCCAAGGAGCCGTATTTCATCCAGTAGGAAGCGCTCGGGATGGAGATCCGACTTCTCCAGGTTTTCCAGGAACTCCAGTATGAAGTCGAATATCCGCGAATCCGGATTGCCTTCCAGCATCAGGAGCGAACACATTTCAAGGAAATAGGATGCCAGGGCGATCTTTCCCAGGTCAGACCTGAGTCCAAGAAAGCCCCGTATCACCTGTGAATCACCTACCCAAACCAGGTCGTCCTTTCGCCGGGGGCGAAGCGTGAGGTCCACCAATGACAGCGGCTCCAGGTGTCCACCGAAACGCACACGGCTCTTCTTGGCGTTCTTCGCCACGCCCCTGAGCCATCCAAGGTCCCTGCTCAGGAAAACTACCAGTTCGTCCGCCTCGCCGCGGTCCGTTTTCTTTAGGATGATTGATCTGACCAAGGGTTATTGTCTCAAACTGTTCCTACAAGAATGGCGCCTTTCTCCGGGAATGCCGTGGCTTGCCTTCGGGCGACCGCCGGTCGCCCCTACAGCACTTCGACACTGCGTTTCGCGCATTCTTGTGTTACGTGGCGCCTCCATTTGACGCATGGGCGTTCCACGAAAGTCCCTTCTTTTTGAAACGCTGTCTCTCCGCGGGTCCGTTCGGCCCAGCGTTGATCTGAATGGCGCGTCTGCTCTTGGTCTACTGGAACCTCGGGGCCGTCCCGTAGACCTTGTGACCCTTCGCCCACTCTCTTTGGCTCCTGACAACGGCCCTCAGTCCTGACCCGCCATCCGAGGCGATCCGGTTCAATGCGCTGTCGGCCACTTTCTGCATGACCGGGTCATTAAGGAGCACCAGCGCGCCCGCGGCTTCTGTGGTCCTCCGGTCTGCCGGGGCTCCTCGCACAGCCATGATGGCAAGAGAGTTGATGCCCCACGCCCGAAAAATGGGGTCGCTCACTCCTCGGGAGGCGATGATTGCCGCCTTAAGGGACCTATATTCTTCCATATTATCAATAGCATCGTGGGCAGTCCGTAAAAGGTCGATGCGCCGAGCCAACAGGTTGACCAATGCCGCGGCCTTTTCCCGGTCGGGGGACTTAAGCTTGGCCGTCAGCTTGACCAACTGCTGCGCTCCGATATGTTCAAAGGTAAGACCCCAGTTGACAAACTGAAATCCTCCCGGCTCGTCCAGTATCTGCCGCCCGAAACTGATAAGCCGCCGATAGATTTTCTCAGCCCCTATCACGTTCCCGCGCCTCTCAAACGTCTTTGCCAGCCTCACCGCGGCCTGAGCATAATCCCTGAACATATCCCACGGAACCGGGCCACGCCTGTCCTTGGGGCTGGTCTTGAAATCTCCGTGATACGTCTTGAGAAAACCGCCTTCCTTCCGGGCCGCTCCTTTGAGAAACACGGCAACCCCTCGGGCCGTAGGATTTACACCCTTGGCCCCCCTCTCCTTCTTGTGAAGCTTCTCCAGTTCCTTGTACGCGCTGAGGCCTGAACCGGAAGCTCGTTTTCCGATGAGGTACAGATCCTCCTTTCCACACAGACCGATCCGCTCCAGAACTCCGAGCGCAGCCTCGAATCGCATGGCCGCTTCGTCTTGCGCCGCGGTCGGATACGAGCGTTTTGTGGTCACTCGGTAGTTGATCGACACCGGCCTTTCCAACCAGAACTTCTTCTTCTGAATGCCCCATAGAAGGGTCATCTCCAATGTAGGCGGGTTAGGATATTTCTTCGCGAGCACCGAGGCCCTGAAGTGCAATGTGGCCTGAAACCCCCCGGCTTTTCCGTCCTCCCCTTTGAATCGTCTGTCGATTCGCGCACTCTGCAGTCTCACGGAACGGGAACGGTAGCGCCTGAGAAACCCTTCCACTTCGTCTGGTCGGATCTCCTTGTCCCTGACAACATCGGGCTGAATCATTTTCATCAAACCAGCGGCGTCCCCACGTGTGAAGACCTGGATGAAACGATTTACCGCGTCCTGCGGTTTCTCATTCGTTCCGAACAAGTTGAAGAGTCCCGCAACAACGAGGGGGACACAGTAGCACCTGGATGAACTTAGGAATTTTGGCATGTTCTATTCCACCACCACATTTTGGTTTGATAAGAACCGGTAAACACTACGATGTTACGAACAATTCTCCGACACAGCCGGCCCGTTTTCCCGAAGGCGGTCGAACGGGAATTGTGTACCGCTTTACAAGCCGGAATTCAAGCTGATTGTGCAAAATAGGCGAATTCGTAGTGGATGTGGGATTCCCTGGGAACAGACAAAGGCTCACCCGCAGTCGAACAGGAAATCAACCTGCTTGATGGGTTAGAGTTCCCCTTCGCTTTCCAGCAGCCTAATCAAGGGTAGGGTTATGCGCCGCTTGAGTCTGAGAGACGCTATGTCCAGAATATGAAGAAGCTTCTCCAAGTCCTTTACATTTCTAGACTTACGGGTCACCAGGTACCTGCAGACTTCCCCGGAAATGCGCAGGCTGCGGTCACGCGCCATCTTGTCCAAAATCAGCATGCGAGCCTGGTCATCAGGAGGTTCTAAAGTAAAGACCAGACCTGCGGCAATGCGAGAAATCAGGTGTTGGTTTCCTTGAAACACTACGTCGAAAGGCTCGCGTGAGGCCAGCATCAAGGCGGCCCCCGTCCGAGTCAGCTTGTTGGACAAACTCCATAGATGCGCAGCGTCTTGCCCGGTCATCCGATGAACATCGTCCACAGCAACTCCGACCGTACGTTGAAAGTCTTCCTCGGATTCGGACATCAAAGCGGCCAGATCCGCGAACGGATCTGAGTCGTGCTTCGGGGAAATGACTCTTACTCCTGCCCCCCCCGCGGGCACGTTTTGAGAAAGCAGGTCGGCCGAGGCCTCCAGCAAGTGCGTCTTTCCGGTACCCGAAGAGCCGACGAAAAACAGCGGCGGCAACGAACCGGACCGCGCACCGTACACCCCCTTGACCGCGGAGACCACGGCTGCTATGCCTTCGTGCTGCAGCATGTCATCGAAGGTGAAACGCGGCGGAGTTTTCAGGGATAGGAGGAGTTGCTTCATAACTCTGATACTAAGTCAGAGGCGCCCCAATGATCAATGAAGAATTTTCCACATAGGGTCGCCATTCACTCCTTCGGGGCGAGCGGACGATTCGATGGGAACAAGTCCTTACCTGCGCAGCGAAGGGATCCCCCACATTTGATGGTTTGGCGATTGCTCGACAAAATAATCTGCGCCGCCAAACTGGGGCCTTACGATACAAAACACTTGACAGGCCTGAAGAGGTCTATTAATAGAAGAGGAGCCGCCGGTAGTAGATTCCCTCCGGGAGCAGCCTTCCATCTGCAAGGAAATACCACTACTCAAGGGCCCGGGTCTGGGATTTCTCGGCCCGGATGTCGTTCGATGCTCAACTCAAATAGACGCTTCCAACGAAGATTCCGAATCATAGACCATTGATTCCATCTCAGAGAGATACTCAGGTGATGTGATGGACGTTCCCCAATTGAAAGAAAAGAAAGTCAGTGAACTCCTGCAACTTGCCAACTCCATGTCGGTCGAGGGGGCGAGCAGCATGCGAAAGCAGGAGTTGATCTTCGCCATCCTTCAGGCCCACCAACAGAACGAGAAAGAAGCCCCTATCAAGGGGGAAGGTGTTCTTGAATGCCTCCCCGACGGGTTCGGGTTCCTCAGGGCGCCGGATTACAACTACCTGCCGGGGCCGGACGACATCTACGTCTCTCCGAGCCAGATCAGGCGGTTCAACCTCAGGACCGGGGACACCGTAGAGGGTTATATTAGACCCCCGAAGGACACGGAACGGTACTTCGCTCTCCTGAAGGTTCAAGCGGTAAACGCTGAAGATCCGGAGGCCACCAAGGACAAGGTCCTGTTTGACAACCTTACCCCACTGTACCCGGACGACAGGCTGGACCTGGAGATGGGCTCGACCCAATACTCCATGCGGATCATGGACTTGCTGACTCCCATCGGCAGGGGCCAACGGGCCCTGATAGTTTCGCCGCCCAAGGCAGGCAAGACCGTATTGCTCCAACAGATCGCCAACGCCCTGACCACAAATCAGCGCGATGTGTACTTGATCGTCCTGCTCATAGACGAAAGGCCGGAGGAAGTCACGGACATGCAGCGGTCCGTGGACGGTGAGGTGATCTCCTCTACCTTTGACGAGCCGGCACAGAGGCACGTCCAGGTGGCGGACATGGTCATCGAAAAGGCCAAACGCCTGGTGGAACACAAGAAAGACGTGGTGATTCTTCTCGACAGTATCACCAGGCTTGCGCGGGCGCATAATTCGGTGGTCCCGCCCAGTGGGAAGATACTCTCAGGTGGTGTGGATTCCAATGCGTTGCAACGTCCCAAGAGATTCTTCGGTGCTGCCCGAAACATTGAGGAGGGGGGGAGTTTGACCATTATCGCCACCGCGCTCGTCGACACGGGCAGCAAGATGGACGAAGTAATATACGAGGAATTCAAGGGCACGGGCAATATGGAGATACACCTGGATCGGCGCCTTCTGGAACGCCGCGTCTTCCCGTGCATTGACATCAATCGATCCGGGACACGCAAGGAAGAATTGCTGGTCAGCGAACAGGATCTCCAACGGGTCTGGCTGCTGAGGAAACTCCTGGCGGACATGAACTCCGTGGATGGTATGGAATTCCTCCTGGACAAAATCATGCAGACCGACTCCAATCGGGAGTTCCTTGAAATAATGAATAAGTGAGAATGAGGCCCGGAGCATAACGATCGGAACGCTCGCGACGCGGAGCAGCGGCGGCCGTCCTAATCAAGTAATCCTCATTGGCCGGTCCGGATTTGAGACGACGTGACATTGCGTGGAGAAGACATGGATGGGGCCTGCTTGTCAGGGTGTGATCATTCGGACATTCGGGTGGCGACGGGTATGACCACGCTCTCGAGTCTAACGGATGGTAAGAAGGCGCACACACAGGTGCGCTCCGTACACTCCGGCCCACGAATCTGGGCCCAGACGTAGGGGCAGACCCCGGATCGTAGTCCGGGGCAGGCTCTATGTGTCTACCCTCCCCGTTGCCCCGCGTAAGTGAATGGTTTTTGAGAGTCGCGCAGCGCATTCTCAAAAACCATTCACTTACGCGGGGGCACTGGCAGGAGGTCATTGCGAGCGCAGCGAAGCAATCTCCTTCTCGCCAGGTATGGAGATTGGTTTTGTTTCACTCCTCGCAATGACATGATCGATGAAAATGTCTGCCCCGTGAAACTGAATGATTACGTCACGCCTCCTGTTTTTGCTTGCGTCGCTGAGTTTGTGTGCTATAGTTATTTGTTTAAGCTTGCCGCCGGAGAAGAGGAAATGAAAAAGCAAATTCACCCTGAATTCCAGGACAGTGTCTTTAAATGCGCGTGCGGCGCGGAAATCCATACCCGATCGACTCAACCCGAATTCAAGCTTGAGATCTGTTCATCCTGCCACCCGTTCTTCACGG
Source organism: uncultured Syntrophaceae bacterium (assembly GCA_964527475.1). Classification (GTDB taxonomy): domain Bacteria; phylum Desulfobacterota; class Desulfomonilia; order Desulfomonilales; family Desulfomonilaceae; genus CAZGNL01. The sequence goes on along the minus strand of CAZGNL010000004.1, from coordinate 41,265 downwards.
GAAAACAGAAACTTGTGGACAGCGCGGGTAGAGTGGAGCGCTTCATGAGGAAATATGGAGACAAGGCTGACTTCAGTAAACGGAAGGCCACGAAGAAAGCGCCTGAATCCACGGAGCGAGCCGCCGCCGGTTCTGAAGAAAAGGTCGAGTCCGAAGAGAAATAGGGTCTTTCGCAACAACTTACATGCCTGAAAACAGAGGCACAACGAAGCATGAAAGTCTTTCCGTTGTTCACTGATCCGCGGCTTCGCCTCGGATCAGGATGCAGCAAGAGCGCGCACGCTGCGCATGGACTTGAAGGGGAGGCCCTAGCCGGGCTGGCATTTCAACGTCATGTTACCGACAGTTGTCATGTCACGGAAGCTGTCCGGGGCCGGCTCATTCGCCCCACGCGGAGTGGCTCCCCTGCAAACCACCCCATACGTAGACCCGCAAAGCTGTGCTAAAGACAAAGGGACTCTCGTGCGAATTACCATGATCGCCTGCCGGTTCTGCCAACCGGCACAACGCAGGGCACGAAATTTCGGCACATGCCTTTCCTGGTCCCAATCGACAGTATTGTCAATGCAGTCGCGTGCCCGGAAATCCAATAGTCGAGAAATCTCATGATATTATGGAGTGATACCTCTAAAGAAGGTGAACAGATCAAGGTTGGTGGGCAAGCCGTCATTGAAGGTGTGATGATGCGAGCGCCCAAGACCTTTACCGTGGCAGTGCGCAAGCCGGACGGGAATCTGGCCGTTCGTGCGGATCGTTGGCACTCGCCAATGGAAAAATGGCCGCTCCTCAAGAAACCTCTATTGAGGGGCTGCATAGTGCTCTATGAGGCTCTGTTCAACGGCATCCAAGCGCTCACCTACTCCGCTCAAGAGGCCATGGGAGAGGACGAAGAGCCGCTTAGTTCCTGGGCCTTGGGCGCGACCATCGCATTTGCCATGGGCGGCGCAATTGTGCTCTTCGTGGTAGTACCCCACTTGGCAACCTTGGCCATCGGGTGGCTTGCAGGGGCGGATCTTGGAGTCAGGAGCATCTGGTTCCACGTCATTGACGGAATCATCAAGGTGGGCATTTTTATCGGCTATATTGTTCTGATATCGCTGATGAACGAGATTCGCCGCGTGTTCCAGTACCATGGGGCCGAGCACAAATCCATTCACGCCTATGAGAAGGGTGAGGATCTCACAGTGGAGAACGCGCGCAAGCACCCGTGTCTCCATTCCCGGTGTGGCACCGCGTTTCTTCTGCTGGTTCTCATGTTCAGCATTTTTCTGTTTACCGCGGTATTCCCCCTGCTGCCCAAGGAGTTTCTTGGCGACAGGATATTGACCAACATATTCTACATATTCGTCAAGATATTGCTCATGGTTCCCATAGCCGGCTGTTCCTACGAAATAATCCGCCTTGGGAACACGGTCGACAATCGCTTCTTGAATTATTTACTGCTACCCGGACTCTGGATGCAAAAGCTCACCACCCGGGAGCCGAGTGACGACCAGATAGAGGTTGCCCTTGAAGCCCTCAGGCGCACTCTTGAAAATGAGGGGCTCTTTGCCCGGACCGAGTCTTCGGGCTGATCTGCGATCATGAATGTGCTCTCCAAATTGGAAGAACTGAGCCGGCGGTACGATGAACTCAACATCGAGCTGACCAAACCTGAGGTTATCGCGGATCACGCGCGGCTGAGGAAGGCGGCCAAGGAACAAGCCGACCTGGATGACGTTATGAAGGTCTACCGCGAACTCACCGGTGTCATTGGTGAGATTGCGGACGTGGAAGAAATCATTCAGAACGAACAAGACCCGGAGATGGTCGAGCTTGCGCGAGAGGACCTGGCTCAGCTCACGCGGCAAAGGGAGCGCCTGGACGGGGAAGTGAGCACCCTCCTTATCCCTAAGGATCCCAACGATGCAAAGAACTCATTCCTCGAGGTGAGGGCGGGGACCGGCGGAGAGGAGGCCGCTCTGTTCGCGGCCGACCTATTCAGGACCTACTGTAGGTACGCCGAGTCCAAGGGCTGGCGCGTTGAAATGATGTCTTCGTCGGACAGCGCCACCGGCGGGCTGAAGGAAGTCATCGCGCTTGTACATGGGCAAGGAGCCTATTCTCGGCTGAAGTATGAGCGGGGAGTTCACCGGGTGCAGCGCATCCCGGTTACCGAATCTCAGGGTCGAATACACACTTCAGCTGTGACTGTCGCGGTCCTGCCGGAGGCCGACGACCTGGAAGTTACCGTTGAACCCAAAGATCTCAAGATCGATGTATACAGATCGTCGGGTCCGGGCGGTCAAAGCGTGAACACCACCGATTCCGCGGTACGTATTACGCATTTGCCGACTAACCTCGTGGTGACCTGCCAGGACGAGAAATCCCAACACAAGAACAAAGCAAAGGCTCTGAGGATTCTGAAGGCGCGCCTCTTCGACCTCATGGAAGAGGAACGTCAATCAGCGATAAGTGAAGAACGAAAAAGCCAGGTTGGTTCGGGGGACCGGTCGGAGCGAATCAGGACGTACAACTTCCCTCAGAATCGCGTCACGGACCACCGTGTAGGACTAACACTGTACAAACTGGAGGAAATACTCTCCGGAAAGCTGGATGACATCATCGATCCCGTAGCGCTGCACTTTCAGGCCGCTGCAATTGATGATGGACCTTCCAATTGAGATGGTAATATTATGAAGACTGCTCTAGTTCTGGTCCCCCCGAACATACCCAGTATGGATTCCGCGGCGGGAGGTCGGTTCCAGGCCACGTACAACGCGGACGGCGCAGAAGCGAGCCACTGGATTCCCTTGTGGATTTGCTACGCGGCAGGCGCGGTGCCTACGGCAAGGGCAATGGATTGCAACGTGGAAGGGGTTTCCAGGGAAGAATTCCTGCGAACCGTTCCCGACTATGACATATACGTGTTTTTCGGGAATCAGGAGACCGTCGCGTACGACCTGAAGACCGCGCAGCAACTCAGCGAAGTCAAGCCTGACTCAATGATAACTTTTGCCGGACCATACAGTTCGGTGGTCCCGGAAAGAATGGTGGGCGCACCGGGGGTGTCTGCGGCGATCCGAGGGGAGATAGAAGGGCCGCTAAGGGAACTGTGCGAGAATAGGCCGCTGGCGGAGATCCGAGGTCTGACCTGGATGGACGGCACCGAGATGGTCACCAATCCGGACATAGAGCCGTTTGAAGATCTGGATTCCTTGACCTGGGCATCGAAAATAATCAGACGGGATCTACCGCTTCTGCGATACCGCATACCCTATTTGAATTACCCATATATTTCGATCTTTTCCGGCCGCGGGTGCCCGTATCGTTGCACCTACTGCTTGTGGCCTCAGGTCCTCAGCGGCCACCGGTACAGAAAGCGTACCATAGCCGATGTAGCCGAAGAAATGATCTGGATACACAGTGCGATGCCGGAGATTCGCGAGATTCAGATCGAAGATGATACGTTCACTTGCGATCGGGATCGGGTTCTTGAGCTGTGCGACGCGCTGGACGGGAAAGGAATTACGTGGTCTTGCTGCGCGAGATACGACCTCCCCTTGGAGCTTCTCGCTCGGATGAAACAGGCAGGCGCTCGCAATCTCGTAGTAGGATTTGAATCGGGAAACGATGAGATTCTGAAGAACATCCGTAAGGGTTTGACCACCTCGCAGTCCCGACAATTCATGAAGGACTGCCACAAGGTCGGTCTACTCGTTCACGGGTGCTTCGTATTCGGCCTCCCCGGGGAAACCCTCGACACATTGAATGAAACGCTCGAGTATTCTCTTGAGTTGAACCCGGACACGGTGCAGTTCACCATCGCATCCCCGTACGAGGGCACCAAATTCAATGATTACCTCAAAGAACACGGGTACCTCAAGGAATCGGGAATAACAGCCTCAGGACATCTGAGCGCTGCTTATGACTACCCCGACCTCTCCGGAAAGCAAATCAACCAATTCTGCCAAGACGCGTGGAAGTCGTACTATCTGAGGCCCTCCACCATTCTTCACCACATCGGTTCCGCGCTCACCAACCTTGAAGACGCAAAGCGCTTAGCACATGGCGCTAAATACGTCGGGGACTATCTGTTCTTAAGACAACCGCATCAGAAGAAGCCGTAGGTCCGCCCAAAAGTGGGCCCCGCCGTAACCTCCGGGAAACCGTCAAATGTCGTCACGGCAGGATCTTCACCGGTGTTCCCACGTTCACCATATCGTATAGGTCTATGGCGTCCTTTGGAAACATGTGGATGCACCCGTAAGACTTCTTCTGAACCCCGTTTTCATGTCTTTTGTCCGCGTGGATATGGATGCAACTGCCGGTGTATCCCATTCGCTGTTCCTTCTCATTGGGATAGTTGATACACATCACTGTGGCCTGCTCTCCGCCGTACCCGTCAGCCCAAAGCTTTTCAAGCGCGGGGCCTGAAGCCGCGTCCACGAATCGGTTTCCTTTGCACCAACTCCTTTTGTCCTTTATCCTGAAGCCCTTGTCGGAATGGCGGGAGGCCATCCAGGAGATCCTGTAGTTCCCCACAGGTGTGCGATGATCTCCGCTTCTGGTTTTTCGCAACCCGCCCTTACCCGTTTCCACTGGATATTCCCTTATGAGATCCGCGTTCCGCCACAGTTGCAGCACTCTCATGGAACAGTGAACAGCGATCCGATATTCAGCATGTTTCGGCCTTGGGATCTGCGGAGGGTCGGCGTGAGTAATAGAGAGAACCCCGAAAACGAGACCGGCCACGGTCGAGTAGAATAGCGCACACGACACGTATCTCCAGGTCCGGGCGCGGCAATGCGCTGCAATGGACCTGAGAGCAGACCTTCCAAAGATTCCAATCGACCTGAAAAAACCACTAGGGGCCCGTCCCGGAATAACCCTTGCATCTGACACGCGCCTCATCCTTGCGATAAAGAGGGCAACGCATGCGTAGCCCCTACGTCCTTGGCCCGCAGCGCCTTCTGTTACTGTCAGGTTTATTCTGTGACAAGCCCTAAAGACCGATTTCATTGCATTCAGATCCCAGTTTGAGCACGGGCCGGCACAAGCCGATCTCGCCGCGCTCTCAAATATGCTATGATTGTAACCGTTCACCGTGAACCGTACAAACCCCCGGAATTACGTATGGGGGAGGTTTGGAGGGGGAAATGAGTCGCCCCCTCCATTCTCACCGGGCGCAGAACCGCTTCAAGCCCGGTGAACCATTAACTATGATTGAAACATCCAGGGCACGTTTACCGCACTCTTGATACCACACCAATCAGCAACGTGCCACTAGCCTTTTCCCGTGGACGGTGGGCAATGGCGCCTATTCTAAGAATCTACCGAACTCGCTTTTCCGGCATCCGGGCCATATGCCTCGTGTTCCTGATGGTTTTCTTTTGCGCATCGGACCCGCCTTCGGTCCGCGCAGACCCGGATTCTCCGAAGGAACGGAAGTTGCTGTCTCTTCAAGCCCGCGCGGAGAGGGCGTTCAAATCGGGCAGATACCACCAGGCGCTCTCAATCTACAACACCGCCGCAAGAATTACACCGCCGCAAAGCCGGATCTTCCTGGGCAGAGGCATGACCTATGAAATGCTGAAGAAACCGGCCAAAGCAGCTTTGAGTTACAGAAAGGCAATTGAGGTAGATCCGAACAATTATCGAGCAATGGAGAACCTGGCCGGCATCTTGGAGTTGAGCGGAAAGAATGTTACCGAGGCTGTTGAGCTTTACACACGATCGCTCGCGCTCGATCCCCGCCCAGAGTGGCGGGAGAACCTTCTGGTTTGGATAGAGATGCTGAAAACCCGCTTCAGGCCGCGGGATCGGTTCGCTGTGGGCTTATGGGACCTGGGTAATGAACAGGTTCGGGCGGGAGACCTTGACGCGGCCGAATCGGCCTATTCGAGCGCGATCTTGCTGGATCCGCTGATGTTTCAGGCGTTTCACAGTCGGGGGCTGCTCCGCCTTCAAAGGGCCGACGCGGCAGGTGCTGTGGAGGATTTCACTGAAACCATCCGGGTGTCTCCCCGGTTTCCCGGAATATTTGTCAGACGAGGCCTCGCCCTGGAGCGAATCGGTGAGTACGGCCCGGCCTTGGAAGATTTCCATCGAGCCGTGGAGCTGCATCAGCGTGACCCCGAGGCCAGGTATCATCTGGGCCGGAGTCTGCACGAGCATCGGCGATTCCGTGAAGCTGTTCAGTCCTATCAGGCTGCGCTGCGTCTCAAGTCCAGCCCTGATTTGCGGAGTCTTCTGGTCAAGGGGCTCGCGGCTGCGCGCACAATGGCAGCGAGGTCCCGCGCTCGTCGCGGCCCCTCCCCTACCCCATTCAAACCGTTGTGGTGACTGTCTCATCAGCCATCTTGTCTTGGATTCATTGACAACACACGATTTCCAAGGGAACAAGTCCCCCATCACATTGTCGTTCGGTCTGTACCGACAACCGGTTTCCGTTGGTGCGGGCGGGTCTTGACTTGCCGTGCTGAAACCTATAGAGTCGGGGCATGTGGAGAGCGTAGCTCAGTTGGTAGAGCACCGGGTTGTGGCCTCGGAGGCCGTGGGTTCAAGCCCCATCGCTCTCCCCACCGCAGGCAGCCGACTATCAGCCGGCTTGCTGAAAGTTACGGTTTTCCCTGTGCGCTTGCTCAGCCTCGCCGGGCTTCTCGCGAGAAACTTGCAGGAGCCGGCAGCTGTTAATCCACATCACTGAAACAATCTTGCGCCCGTAGCTCAGTTGGATAGAGCGCCGGACTTCGAATCCGTAGGTCGCAGGTTCGAGTCCTGCCGGGCGCGCCAAAGATTATCGAAGGGTCGGTCGATTTCGGCGACCCTTTTTTCTTTTGGCCACACTCCTTTCTTGTATCCGCTGGTCCACAAGCGTGTTGCTCGCTTGGCTCGCCTTAGAAGACGAGGCAGGCGCGAAGGGTGGAAACGGATGACACCCGTCTGCAACCTGTGATAGACTTAGCTGCGCTGGATGAAACAAAGCCCGGCACTCGTCCAATGCATCCTGAATTGGTGCGCTTTGCCGGCGCTCATGAAGTGCTCGATCTGTACGAAGGGACCCACAAGGGTAAGAAGAAATGACCGAGACTGAAATGAAGATACTAGCATTGTTCAAAGCGGCCATGGAAAAGAAGCTTCAGGTTTCCGGCGTGATTGCCTTTGGTTCCCGGGCACGTGGAGAAGCGGACCAACATTCCGACTTGGATGTGGTCGTGGTGCTGGACGAAGAGCCTGACGAGGCAGTGAGGGATTACGTGAGTGATTGTGCCTGGGAGGCTGGTTTTGAGGCCGGCATAGTACTGGTTCCAGTAGTGTTTTCAAGATCAGAGTGGGAAACGGGCATGATACGGCACTCACTGCTGGGTATGGCAATAGAAATGGAAGGGCTCCCAGTATGACACCAACTGAGATTCAGGATGCCGTAGCCGGCCGTCTGAATCAGGCCCAAACCGCCCTGGATGACGCCAAGTTCCTTCTGGATGGCGGCCGCAGCACACAGAGTGTCCTCAACCGGTCGTATTACGCCATGTTTTACGGTTTCTGTTTGAGCGTGGAATTTTGCGTTGAGTTGAGCCTTGACGCCTTCCAGTCTGCTGTTAAAGAGAAATCCGAAAATAAGAATGGCGACGGTGTTTACTACGGTGACCACGGCAGCTATCCCGGCAGCGATCAACGTCAGGTCTGTCATGCCGCTCTACCTCCCAACATGCCATTTGACATTGAACCAGATAGGTCGCAAATTTCGACCGCCCTCCTCCTTCACAGAGCCGGAGCTACCCGCTCTCCCTTCAGTCGGTCTAGGATCTCCTGTCGCTGTTCGAGGGCCACTCCACATTCCACCAGTACGGTCTCCAGTATGTCGGAATTCTCTATCTGCCAAAGGTCTCTGAGGTCTTTTCGTAGCCCTTGGCTGATGTAGAACTTGATCAGTGCCTGGTACCCGGACATCCCCTTCAATGGAGCAACGCGTTTCAAGTCTTCCAGCACGTCCTCCGGAATTCGAAGTGAGATGTGCTTGGTCGGACGATCTTTATGCAGAATCAGTTTCTTCTTCATAACGCTCTTCATCCCTGGGAGTTACGGGTCTTGCCGAGATAATCCGTCACGCTTGTTCTCCGGCATCGGTGAGCACTACGTAGAGGAGCCTGCTCCTTTCCGAATATCCGATCACCGCATACCGTTCCTCTTCCTCCGCGCCGGCATCTTTCGCTCTGTAGTTTGGGTCGAACAGGACTTCCAATGCCTCTGTGAAGGCGACTTCGTGCTTCTTGAGGTTGGTTCGGGCCTTTTCGGCATCCCAGGTGAAAATGCAGCCGTCAACCTCTCGTTCAACTTGTCTGGTCATAGGTTACAGACTTCGTGTATACGTTGTCAACACGGTTACGGGATGTCGCCTCTATTGCTGCTTTGGGATTGGTCATTTGAACTCGGAAGGCCATTCTCCTCATCCACCAAATATCTCGGCAAGGAAATCAACCCAACGGCTCCCCTCCGGCTACCCGGGTGAGTTCCCGGATCTGTTTCACCAGGCCGGTGATGTCTATCGGCTTTTCGAGAATTCTATCCACACCGCTTTCCCCTGCCCTTTTGCTGATGTCGGTCTGTCCACCCCAGCCTGTAAGAAGAACAAAAGGGGTCCGGGTTGAGCCCTGTTTCTCGGAAAGCTCCTTCAAAGCGGCCGCCACTTGCCACCCGTTCATCTCAGGCATCGCCAGATCACAAATTACCGCGTCGATTTTGGCGCTCTTGAAGATCTCAAGTGCCTTCTTGCCCGACAAAGCCGGAAAGACCCGATGTCCCGCGTTCTGCAAACCGTCGCGAAGCGTCCTTACCACGGGCTCCGCATCGTCTACCACGAGAATACGGAGTTCCGGCCCCAATTCCTCGTCCAGGGAGGTCAGGATCTCTTCTTGTCGCGATTCCGGCGCAGGCAGAGAAACCGTGAACAATGTCCCCTGACCCTCTTCGCTCTCCGCGGTGATCTCCCCATTGTGTTGCTCCACTATTCTTCGGGTGCGCTCAAGGCCCATTCCGGTGGCCTGAACCCCTTTGGTGGTCCAGAATGGCTCGAATATCTTCTTGAGGTTTCTCCTTGAGATTCCTACCCCGTCATCCTGAACTTGCAAGAAAACCTTGTCGCGTTTAGCGAAGGTCCTCACACCAATGATTCCACCTGTGGGAAGCGCCTCGGTAGCATTCTTCACCAGATTCACAACTACCTCAAAGAGTTCATTTTCGTTGCCGCTCACAAAACACTTGGGCCCGAGATTACGATTCACCACGATCTTGATCCCGGCCTTCTCCGGGTTGCCCTTCCACCACGGTTGTGTCATGTCGAGCGCCTGGTGAACAGCCCTGGATAGGTCAAGTATCCGGGGTTCCGCATCAGGTGTGTCCGCGTAGGATCGAGCCAAATGGTTGAGCCGCTTCACCGTAGCAGCGCCAAGACGTGTGCCGTCAAGTATCTGATCGAGGTTCACCCTCATGTCGGCAAAGTTGCCCAGCTCCAGATTGGTCACAGCGAGATGGGCGGCCCCCATGACGATCTGCAGGAGGTTGTTGAAGCTGTGGGCCACAACACCGCCCAGCTCCGACACAGCTTTGGAGCGCCCACTATCCCGCAACAGCATTTCGGCTTTCTTCTGTTCCGTGATTTCCCTGGCAACGTGTACAGCGCCGACCAGTGAACCTTTCTCGTCGTCGAGCGGAGAAACGGTGATATCAAAGACACCGTTAAGGGTTTCTTCAACAATTTCACCCCGGTGACTCTTTCCGTCAGCGAACAGGTCGCGAGTCGGGCAGAATGGCGGGGGTTGATCGCTCTCATGGAAGCACTCGTAACAGTGCTTTCCGATCGCCTCCGTGTAAGACATTCCCAGTCTTTCAGCCATTGCCCTATTCATACGAACTATTCGATAGTTTGTGTCGACTATCGCGATGAGATCGGGCACAGCATCGAAGGTCCGCTCCCATTGCTTCTTGGCCCTCTCCATGGCCGCTTCCACTTTCTTGCGGTCCGCTATCTCCTGTCTCAGTTGCTCGTTGCGCTCATCCAGTACATCGCGGGCGGCCATGACTTCCTTCTGATGCCTCTGAATCAGAAGAATCTTCTCCTTTTCCACAGTCAGGTCTTCCACGAGCACAAGGACAGACCTCTGTTCCCCCATCCTCAAGGGCCGCAGGTGCAAACGGGCCCATATTCTGTTGCCCCCAATCTGCATATCTGAGTTGAGGACATGAGGGGCCCTTGTCTGAAACACCTCTTGCAGAATTGATCCGATCTTTCGGGCCACAGATGAGTCCGCGAACAGGGAAAGGAAAGATCGGGCCTGGATTGTCACTTCGTCTGGAACTATCTTCTGACAGGCCTGGTTGGCGAAGGTGATCTCATTGGACTGCTCAACCAGCAAGGCAGGAACGGGAAGGGCCTGGAGCAACTTGCTGAAGGGCACGGCCTGAAGCCCTCTGAGATCAAAGCTCCCAGAGGATGTTATGTCCGCAGTCAGCAGGCTGGTCAGATCGATCCCTTTAGGGCTTGCGCGGTCCGCTCTGAGAAAGGACGGCCAGGTGTCGGCATCGGAGGTTTCATCGGGTTCTTGCGCAACCTGCCCTTTTGCACCCACAAGTGGGCCCGGCGAAGGGTCTGATTCCGCTTCTTCCAACCGCCGCCTCAGGACCCTCAGATCCTCAATAAGCTGCTCTTTCGTCTTGGACGTGTCTTCCATTGTTCCGAGCCTCGTTACCCTCGACCCGCAAGAGCCGAATTGGGGCTTGTAAAGCGCTCCAGTACGACAAAGTATCCTACTCCAAACGTGAAGTTATGTCAAAGAACCGTAATCCCTCAGTACGCGGGGCAGATCGTCTCCCGGCGTATGTCATGGCGAGGAGAGAAACGACGAAACAATCCCTATATTCAGCGCGCAGGGGATTGCTTCGCTCCGCTCGCAACGACATCTTGAGAGATCTCCCCGAATGACTGAGGGGTTACGGTAGATCACTTTTCTGAATTGACACATCTCCCGTGTCTGTGCGTAAGATGAACCAAGAATTCTCACGACGCATGATCCGTGATGGGAGGCAATCGTGAATTTGAAGGGTTTGTTCGTCTCCATGCATGACAGGAATGATAGATCAGCGTACACACATCGCTTGACCTCCTTGGCCCGGTGTCTGGCAGACAGAGGCGGGCAATACGAATTTCTGTACCTGGGTGATTCCCGGCCTTTGAACATTTCGACCACTGCTTCACTGTTTCTCCCACTTTGGATTACTCGTTTGCGCGAATTCCACTTCATCCATTGCGGGGACGCGGAAGCGGGGCAGGCCTTGTTCTTCTGCCGGCCCCTGCTGCGTGGTCCGGTAATCCTCGACATCCACGGGGATGTCAACGCGGAATCCGCGCTCGCCAACGAAATACGAACTCAGGGGAAAGAGTGCGCACCCGACCTCAGGGTCAAATTGCAGTACACCATGGCAACCAAGTGCGCGGACCATTTCCTCACGGTTTCAAATCTTCAGAAAGGCGAGCTCGTACGCGAAGGAGTTCCCGGGAGCCTCATCAGCCTGATCCGGAACGGCGTGGACCTGGGTCTCTTTTCCTACGACTCCACGCCCTCTTCCAGTCCCTTCACTTTCGGCTATGCCGGCGGCTTTCAGAGCTGGCAGGCGATTGACTACCTGATCGAAGCATTTGCGAAGCTCGATGATACCGACTGTCGACTGCTCCTATTGGGGTTCACCGAGGAGGAAAGACTCCTCAAAGAGAAAATCCAGAGAAGATTAGGGTCCAGGGTCGATCTGGTGGACAGGACGGACCAACAGAGTCTCATAGGGATTCTCCGGTCCGTTTCCGTGTTGGTAATTCCAAGGCGAGACCACCAGGCCATTCGACACGCGTTCCCCACCAAATTCGCTGAATACGCTGCTCTCGGAAAACCCGTGATGGTCAATGATGTGGACGAAACGGCTGATTTTGTTCGCAAATATCGTTGCGGGTTCGTGGCATCGCCTTCTCCGGACGCCATGGCCCGAACCATGGCCGAGGCATCCGGAACCCGGTCCGCTGATCTCCAAGAAATGGGCCGCAGAGCGCGCACCATGGCTGAGGAGAACTTCTCCTGGGAGATCATACGCGATGCATACGCGGATTGTGTGCAGGCGGTGGTCGACCGGTTCAGGGGCCCACGAGATGAGCACCCGAATCGCAGCGATCCGATTTGAACCCCGCTCCGGTGATCAGGAAGGTGTTCCTTGAGCAAACAGGTTCGCAAGAAACCGCATTGTTTTCCGGAACCGTCCCAGGAGTCTTTCCCGGAAAACGATGCCCACGAACCGGTAGCGCATTCCGTCTACCAAAGTACCGTTTCCCACCGCTGAGAGCGTATGTATACCGTGCGGAAAAGGCCCTTTCGCATTCGGCTCGAGTATTGCTACCTTCTCTTCTCTAAACTCCGTCGGGGTGAGCGTTACGATTCGGTTTATTGCGACTCTTCCTCCATATGATCCGGAGCAGTCCTGGGAGGGACGATAGAGTCGTCCGTCGTGCTCAAAGGGTGTCCCCGCAGGCCTCGCCGATCGCACGTCTGTTTTAACGGGATTTCCCAGGTGGGACCGCCACGGGCCTGTGAGCCGGGGTGAATACCAAATGAACAAATTCAGGTTTGGATCTGCGTCCGCGTCGGAACAGAAGAGCCACCATGTGCCGTTGTGTCGGAAAAGCGTGGAGTCAACGCCGGCCATGTCGGTCACAAGATCGGCAACCTTTGTCCATTCTGATGGAAATTCGCCGGCCTTGTAGAGTGTAATCCTACGGGCTTGCCCTGTTTCCGGGACGCAATAGATGTGCCCACGGTGCTGAAACAGGTACGGATAGGAAATGTGGAAGGGCTGCTCACAAATCACCTGGGGACGCGTCGGTCTTTCAGGGTCGGACATCTCGATACCGGCAATGACGCCTGTCCCGACACGGTAATCGAACAGCTCGAAAAGGATTGTAACACCGTCGTCCGTGGCTATTCCGAACGGATCCGCCCGGAAGATGTTTCTGTTGTCTTGGCCTGGCAAGTACCGGATTTCAGGCGAGTATCGCCGATCGAGGAATCTGTGAATCGGGTCCGACACCAGCCCAATATTCCAGTGTTCCTGCCAAAACAGCGACATGTACTTGCCCTTGATGAAGTTCTTGAACATGCGGGTCCCAATCACCAACGCATCGATCATTGTTGGAGATTTCGTCCCCTGAGGACAGACCTCTACGACTGGAGCGTTGAGCGCGGCTGAATCGGTATTTCGCAGATATTGCAGGACCAGGGCCGGCCACTTTGAACTCTCAAAGAAGACATCGTCAACTGTCGTGCAGTAGGATTCCTTGACAATTCCGAACCATCCTTGCCTAAGGATAGTCGCTCTATTGTCCGAAGCTGTGAGCCTTTGCAGCGCTGCGTACACGACGTTCTCATCATTTCTCATTTCGTAATAGAACGGCGGGGCCGTGAAGCCCGCCTTTGCCGCGCCATGGCAAAACGACCACACTCCATATTTTGCGACATTGCACAGATCTCTCCCAACGTCGCCGGCGCAGAAATCAAGGATGAAATCCAGATCCAGGCTCCGAATTGTCTGTAGATCGGAATCTGCCGGAAGCAGTTTGTCGGTTGCCTTTCCCGAGGCCCGGCATAGTATGATGGTGACATCCGCGCACAAATCGTTCAGCAACCTGGGCTGAAACGCTTTGCACCTTATGAGAAGCCTTTCGATTGATCGGGTTGGAAATCTCTTGGAAGACCTTTTGGCGTCGATCCCGGCCGCGCCCGATCTGCCGCAATCCTCGCGGATCATGACCAGCGCCGGTTGAGCGTAGTCCAGGCTGAGCAGGTGTTCCAGACAACGTGCTTCCCACTCCTTCAATTCGGTCGAGTCACACACGATTCCGAACCGGGAACCGGACTCCTGAGCACTATCGTTTGGCTGTAGACCTGAGTTCAAATCGCCCTCCGCAAATGCGCGCACAAGGTATTTGTTTGAGTCGGCTGCACTTCATGCGGTTTCATTCCCGGGCACGGCATTTCCTATCATTCTCCAGTTCCCTGTAGATAGATCGCAATGTGTCTATGCCCTCAGTCAAATCGTATTTCTCGGCAAAGACCTTTCGGCCTGCCTCAACGAGCTTCAGTCTGAGGCTTTCGTCTCCCACGAGTTTCAGGATCGCGCGGGCGATTTCTTCAGGCGCGCCCGGACTTATTATGAACCCGGAGACCCTATCTTCTACCATCTCCGGAATCGCTCCCACCGGAGTGGCAACCACAGCCGCGCCACTCCTCATGGCCTCGATGACCCCCATAGGCATGCCCTCCACATAGGACGACAGCAGGAAAACCGAAGCAAGTTCCATCAGCGAGCAGACCTTTTCTCGTTCCACATCTCCCAGGACCCTGATCCACCTGCCGAGATTCTCCCTCTCAATAATCTCCAGTGCAAGGGCCATTTGGCCCGGCTCTTCTTCAGCCCCGGCTAGAAGGAATCTGACCGAATCTGCCTGCTCCGCAATCACGGGAACGGCTTTAAATAGATCGAAGAACCCCTTGTTTCGCTCCACAACTCCTACTCCCACCGACAGCACCAGGAAGTCGTCCTTGCCCAGCCCGAACGATCTCCTCGTCTCATCCAGCTCGGTAGCATCGGAGCCCGTCCTATCAGGAATCATGTTAGGCAATACGCTCACCTTTGCACGCACTCCCAACTTCCTGATCTCGTTCTCCCACACCCTCTGAAGGACAACGATCCGGGCGGCCGAGAACAGACCCAACCTCAGCAACCACTTCTTGATGGGACTCGCCTCCACATAGAACAGGTTCCAATCATTCCCGTGCAAATGGAGCAGAACTTTGGTCCCGGCAAGCCGCGCGAGGCAGATGTAGCCGGTGGTTCCAAGGAAGTGGTGCCCCGGAGAATGAATGTGCATCAGCCTGTAACCGCCCTTCCTGCACTTATTATAGAATTTCAAGTACCTTATGGTGCGCACGATGTTCTTACCGATAAGTCCGGTCAGACCGGGAGGGTAGGAAAACGGTCCGGAAAAGACATCAAAGGCATATTCATCTGATAACTCCGAGTTGAGTATCTCCTCCATCATGGAGGCTATTCCTCCTCGCGGGGGGGGCACGGGACCGACCATCAGCACCTTTTTCATAGCCGGATTGCTCCATATTAAATGAATGTCACTTGCCCTCAATGGCCTACCACAAGATAGCATTAGCAGGGAATCCCGCAAGCTGTTTTAATGAAGCCGGCAGGTGATTGGAGGTTCGTTTTCTGGTATGGTGGATGAAGGGGCAATTCGGAGGGCTTGGACTTCCGATCGTGGCCTCAATTGGATCTCCCGGTACACGGAGGCGTAGAGTGTGGACCAGGCTGCTCGGTATTGAGACGGTAACGACTGCAATGAAACGGCTGATTCCTGAACAGTATCTCCCTGTCCTGGGGGGGCTCAAGACCTATTTTGTAGAAGAACAAGAGTTTTCAGATCCGCGCACTGCCAGGTACAACTATTCAGTCTGGTTGAGGCATCTCATAACGGCCCATAGAAATGGACTCTCCACCCGGCCCCGGGTTGTGGTCGAATTGGGGCCGGGGCATTCGCTTGGGACCGGGCTGGCTGCCATGATATGCGGAGCGGAAGAGTACTTTGCATTGGATGCGGTTTGTGCCGCGCGGGCTCAGACCAACATCGAAATGTTAGACGAACTGGTTGATCTTTTCAAAGCAAGGGAGGCTGTACCGGACAGAGAGGATTTCATACCTGCAGACGGGCCGCAAGTATCTGAGAAGGCCCGTTCGACTATCCACCCTGAGCTGGAATCCTATGAATTCCCTCGGGAGATTCTGACCGATGAACGCCTCAAGGAAACAATGAATCCGGAAAGAATCAGATCGATCCGAAAAACACTGGCTCAAGCAGATGAGGCTGATGACAAGGACGCCGCAATCTTTTATCTTGCGCCCTGGCATGAAGCCGATCGCAGAATTATCCCCGCAAATTCAGTGGATATGGTGTTTTCCCAGGGTGTGCTGCAATGGATCGGCGATTTACCCGGTCTCTATGCGACGCTCGCATCTTGGCTGAAGCCTGGAGGCTTCATGTCTCATCAGATCGTGTTTGATTCCCTGGGTTTCGCTAAGGATTGGAACGGCCACTGGACTTATTCTGAGACCATGTGGCGCCTGGTAACTGGGAGACGCGGTTTTGTTCTCAACCGAGAGCCTCATTCCACCTACATGAGGCTACTCCAGCCAAACGGCTTTAGACTCATGTGTGACATGACGTACGAAGGTGATTCAAACTTTGGCAGAAGCGCCCTGGCGCCACGGTTTAGGGAGATGTCAGACCAGGACTTAACTACATCCAGTTGTTTCTTCCAGGCGGCAAGAGTGTGATGGGTCATCTTGGTACAAGGGATCTAATGCGCTCACCACCCCCTGGCCTCGAACAGGAAGGATCACTTCATGAAGATCGAGCAGAGGAAATGGACCGAAGCAAGTGGTTGGACGTCACAAGCGGGAGTGGTTCTAGGAGAATCCGCGCAATTGGTTCTAGTGTTTGCCGCCACACCACTTCTGAGAGAAGCAAGGCTGCTCCAAGAAGTAAAGGACCGGTATCCGGGCGCCCATGTTCTTGGCTGTTCAACTGCCGGCGAGATTTGTCGAACCCGGGTATCGGATGAATCACTCGTGACTACTGCCGTAAACTTCGAGTACGCACAGATCAAAGGAACTCGAATCACGTTGAGTGAAGTGGAAACCAGCTATCAGGCCGGCGAACGCCTCGCTCAATCGCTCGACCCGGAGGGACTGGCACACGTCCTGGTGCTCTCAGACGGAAAGGGTGTAAATGGGAGCGACCTGGTCAGAGGCCTGACAAAACATCTCCCTGCCACGGTCACTATGACCGGAGGGTTGGCCGGAGACGGTGAACGCTTCGACGAGACGCTCGTGTTGTGGGACGACGTTCCCAAGAAGGATTCGATTGCCGCGCTGGGTTTGTACGGAAGTCGCTTGAGGATCGGGTACGGTTCTTTGGGTGGTTGGGACCCATTTGGCCCGGAACGGTTGATCACTCGGTCAAAGGAAAATGTACTGTATGAACTGGACAGACGTTCTGCGCTGGATCTCTACAAAAGGTATTTGGGTGAGCATGCCGATGGCCTCCCGGCCACCGGGCTTCATTTTCCGTTGAGTCTCAGGATGAAGACAGGTCAAACCGGAGTGGTCCGTACGATTCTATCCGTGGACGAAGAAGAACAGAGTATGACGTTTGCGGGTGATGTTCCCGAGGGAGCTTACGCGCGATTGATGAAAGCAAATTTTGACCGATTAATTGATGGAGCGGTCGGAGCGGCTGAGACCAGTTATCAGGCCATCGGTTCCGTGTCTCCGGATTTGGCGATTCTCATCAGTTGCATCGGCAGAAAACTGGTCCTGAGGCAACGGATCGAGGAAGAAGTTGAAGGTGTGGGTGAAACCTTGGGTGATCGTACGATCTTGACGGGATTCTACTCCTACGGAGAAATCTCTCCGTTTACCACCGGAGCGGAATGCGAATTGCACAACCAGACGATGACGATTACCACTTTCCTAGAGGAATGACCTTATGGAGAAAATGCACAGCCTGCTGAAACGTCAACTCCGGCGACATTTTGGCGACGATTTCTCTATTCCTGAAGAATGGCAGGAGTTTGTCACCGCTGTCAACGATTCACATTGGGCGTCCGACACGGATCGAGGGATGCTCGAACGGTCTCTTGAGTTGAGTTCACAAGAGTTGCTTCAGGCGAATTCGGAATTGCGGGCTGTTTTTCAGGCCATCCCAGACCTCATGTTTCGGCTCGATAGCACAGGTACCATACTTGCCTACGAGACGGATGACAGAACCCATTTCATTGTAAAACCGGAGGAATTGGTCGGACGACGAATCCAGGATGTTCCGGTTAAAGCCATTGGCGACGAATTTCAGGGGGCGATTGACCGAGTGATGGAAACAAAGTCCATTGTCAGCATTGAATATTGGATGGTGCTGCAGGACGAAGAGCATTGCTACGAAGCCAGATTGCTCCCGCTCCTCGATGATCAAATCATTGTGATCATACGAGACATTACCGTGCGTAAGCGGGCGGAACAAGATTTGCTGGAGAGCCAGGAAAAATATAGGACGCTCTATGAAGAGTCCGAGAGAACCGGTGAGTTTCATCGTAAACTGTTGGACGCCTCCCCTGACCCGGTCGCAGTATACGACATAGCGGGCGTACCTTTGTATCTCAACCCCGCGTTCACACGTCTCTTTGGATGGACATTGGATGAGGTCAAAGGGAAGACAATAGACTTTGTTCCGCTTGAGAGCCGGCCCGAAACCAAGGAGCATGTCGCCAAGGTGCTACGGGGAGAGGATTTTACCGATTTCGAGACGACGCGTCTCACCAGGGCTGGTCGAGCGATCGACGTGCGCCTTACCGGGGCCATTTTCTTTGACATGGATGGGGAACCGTCGGGCAGCGTGATTCATCTGCGGGACATCACCGAGCGTAAGCGCTTTGAGGAACAGCTTCGCCAGGCAGCGAAGATGGAGGCGATTGGACGCCTGGCCGGCGGCGTGGCGCACGATTTCAACAACCTGCTCACGGTTATGCTGGGATATTCGAACATGGTCGTAAGACACCTGCCCAAGGACAATCCGCACTACAATCGGCTCGTTCAGATCAATCATGCTGCAGAGCGCGCCGCCGCCCTTACCCAACAGCTCCTTGCGTTCAGTCGAAAACAGGTGCTGGAAGTGAGGATACTCGACCTAAATGCTCGCATAACCGATATGCAGGAAATGCTGGGACGACTGATGGGAGAAGATCTTGAGATTGGTCTTGTCTTGGACCCTGATCTTGGAAAGGTCCAGGCCGATCCAACTCAGATGGAGCAAGTCCTGATGAATCTGGGTGTCAACGCCCGTGACGCCATGCCCGATGGCGGCAAATTGACCATGGAAACCAGGAACGTGACCTTGGACGAACTGTCCGGCCGGACCTATGGCGACCTGACCCCCGGCCAATACGTCATGGTTGCCGTCAGCGACACCGGGGAAGGCATGGATGAGGAAACGATTTCCCGTGTGTTTGATCCTTTTTTTACTACAAAGGAACCGGGCAAGGGTACCGGGCTCGGCCTTTCCACGGTGTACGGTATCGTGAGACAACATCAAGGCCACATCACCGTGATCAGCGAACCAGGGAAGGGAGCGACCTTTAAGGTCCTTCTTCCTCGTGCGGAAGAGGTCGGCGATCAGCCGGCGGCGAGCCTGGAACCGGAACTGCCGACCAGGGGTACAGAAACCATACTGGTTGTCGAGGACGAAGACTCTGTTCGCGACTTTGCCTGTGATATTCTTTCAATGGTGGGTTTTACGACACTCAAGGCCGGTGATCCTGAGGAGGCTCTGAAGATTTGCGAGGAGTACGAAGGTGTTATACACCTCTTGCTGACCGACGTGGTTCTCCCGCAGATGGACGGTAGAAGTCTTTTCAACCGCCTCTCACTATCCAGGCCCGAAATAAGGGTGCTCTATATCTCAGGACATACCGATGATACCATTGTTCACCATGGCGTGCTGGACCCGGACGTGCACTTCCTGCAGAAGCCGTTTACGCTGGACAAGCTGGCGAACAAGGTACGCGACGTGTTGGACATCCCCTAGGAGACTGTTGCAAAACCCGGAAACACGTACCAATCGTGCCACGATCTGTGCATGGCGGAGCCATACGTAGGGGTGCCGCGTGCTGCGCCCTCTTAATTTCAATGTGTTACAAACTGTCCTCCGTGAAAGGCCTCATTTGGGTAGCACGATCAGTGTGCGGGATTGAGTTTTGCAGCAGCCTATTTAGCACCGGGTTCCTCAATCCAAGCACACCCGGTCCTAGAGTCCCGGAGGGACGACTGAATGCGAGCCGCGCCCCCTGTGTCAAGTGTGTCCCGGAGTCAGGTTCGAGCCAAGGGCAGGCTCGATGTGGCGGCCTTTTCCATCTCAATCCCCCTCGTAACTAACGCATTACCCTTCCTATTTCATGAAAGAATCACTCAATGGTTGGCTTGACAGCCGGGACTGCCATGTGTACCCTTGTATTGTCGTGAATAGACGTTGTGCAGCGACTCCATACTTGCGGCGCACACGATCTGGACCGATGCGGATGTGATTGCACGGTGTCTTTGGTAGTCTGCGGACCACATTATTGGGTCAACTGGAGGGCCGCTTCCTGCCGACCTTCCGTTGGGCCTGCGGACAGACGTCAGGCATCTACGGGCGTCGATCAAGGCAAAAGCCATGAAAAAGAAAGATCCCCCCTCCTCTGATTCCTTCGGTGATGACAAGAACGCTCCCGGAAGTCCGGACAGAGGGCGGAGTTTCACCGAAACCATTGATATCGGCCTTGTGCTTCCCAAGGACGCCGAGGCGGCCGCGGATTTTGATCTTAGGAATTTTGGCGCCACGTCTTTCGGAAGGTTTATGCAAGCCCTTCCGATTCCCGCGTTGCTGGTGGACGCGTCCGGCCAGATAGTGTTTGCGAACAAAGCGACCAAGAGAATAAGCGCGGACTACAAGGCTATTGTGGGAAGTCCGGTTTCTTTAGTCTTTCCTGATCCCACGGCGGCAGAAAAGGCTCAGACCCTCATTGACGCGGCCTTGACCACCGGAAAGTCCTCGGAAGCCGAAGGTGTCTTGCGCATCCGGGACGGAACCATATGGTGTCGAATGAGCGTGCGTTCCGTCAGATTTGGCAAAGACAGGGCAACGCTGCTACTCATTGAGAACCTGCCGTTGGACCAGAGAGAGAACCTCCTGAAACGGAAGCATGCGGAAGAGATACGTGGCGTTCGCCGTGAAACTCAGATTGAAGCCGTGAAACTCACAGAGGAAAGATTGCGTAAGACCGAAACGCATGACCCGCTCACTGAAGGGATAATGCCGCTCAGGGACATCTTGCGCGTCCTGTATCGCCGAATCCACATTCTCAAGATCGTGGTGGTAGCCTTACCCATTGCTACGCTGATTACTACTTTTCTTGTGTCGCCTGTTTACGAAACAAGCGCGAAGGTTCTGGTCACGGCCAAGAAGGCGAACGCCAGTCTCTTGCTCACAGGCAAGGAAAGTCGATCTACACCCATCCTGAGCCTCAATGTTGACGAATCGGACGTGAACAGTGAGATGGAACTCCTTTCCTCCAGAGATCTCTGGAAGGAGACGGTCGAGACCTTGGGATTGGGCTATTTCGAGACGGAACACAAGGGGATTCTGACGGGGCTTCGTGGCTACCTGAAATCCATGTTGGGCCGATCAGCAGTATCGAAAACGGGGCAAGGCACACCAGGCTCAAACAACGAAGCCCAACTGGACGCCGCTGTCACGGCTCTCGTGAATTCCTGCAAAGTTGTGCCCCTGATAAAATCCAAAGTGATTGACATTGAGTTCAACTACGACGACCCGGTGAAAGCCCATGATATACTCTCCACTCATCTCAAGCTCTACATACCGTACCACATGCGGGTTCATTCTCTGCCGGGCGCCCAGGAGT
Source organism: uncultured Syntrophaceae bacterium (assembly GCA_964527475.1). Lineage (GTDB taxonomy): Bacteria > Desulfobacterota > Desulfomonilia > Desulfomonilales > Desulfomonilaceae > CAZGNL01. Next base: position 19,675 of record CAZGNL010000004.1, on the reverse strand, counting down.
TCTTTAAAGGACAGAGAGACGCGTACAAGAAGAAACTCGAAGAGGCGAGCAATCGCGTAATCGAATTCAGGAAGAAATGGGGTATTGCGTCTTCAGAAAAGCAGAAAGACAGTCTCGTCGGATTGATTGCCCAGATTGAAGATTCGCTTGTGGAGATCAACGCCAGCCTTACCCAGTACCGAAATATGCTGGCGTCCCTCAAGAGGAAGGAGATGCCCACAGGTCAGCTGGCCGCGTCCATGAGAAGGGAAGATGAGAATACCGTTGTCAACGTGATAGCAGCGCAGCTTATTCGAGCCCAGCAAAAGTCCTTGGAGGCAGAGGGGAACTTTGCCCCTGACAGCCGGGACTATCGCAGTTCCAAGGCCATGGTTACCTCCCTTACGGCCAAATTGAACCAAGCCCTCAAGAGCGAATTGGGGAACCTTAAGGTGACCCGAGCAAGCCTCGAGGAAGATCTGAAGAAGCATCGTGCGAGACTCGCCCTGTTTGAGGAAAAGGCTGAGGAGGCGAGTCGGCTCCAGATTGAGGCCGACATCGCCAAGGACACGTATGTCCAGTACGCTACCCGAGGGGAAGAAGCCCGTCTGCAAAACATGATGCAGCAGAAACAACTTGTTACGGTGCGCGTGGTCAGCCAGCCTTTCCTTCCCGAAGCCCCTGTTTTTCCGAAGAAAGGGCTCATGATTCTGACGGCCTTTCTCCTGGCCTTTCCGCTCGGATTCGGGATGATCCTGGTAGCCAATTTCCTGGATCGCACGTTTGACACCCCACAGGAGGTAGAGGCCGTAACCGGACAGCATCTGCTCGCTTCATTGAGACGACTTCCTTCGTAGTGATGCCACAATGATCTTCCGAAGCCGGATTACTCTTCCAGAAGCGAATCCGCATCAGGCTCCGGATCGCTCTGCCAGATCAGAATATAGGTTGATGTAGCGATCCACGAGGATACTCCAGTCGCGGTTTGTTTCAACCCAGGTCCTCGATTTTTCTCCCAACTCCTTGCGCAGAGCCTCCTGCGCAAGGAGCGTCCGGAGCTTGGACACCAGGTCCGGCACATCTTCGGATCTGAAAAGAAGCCCGTTTAGTCCGTCCTGCACTATCTCCAGGTGCCCACCGATGTCACTCGCCACAAGGGGTTTGCCCATGGCCATGATTTCCAGGGGTTTCAATGGGGTGACAAGTCGTGTCTCTCGGGTTTCTCGCCTCGGCAGAGCGAGAACGTCGCAAATACGGTAATAATCAGCGACTTCCTCATGCGGGACCCTGCCGGTGAATCTGACACGTTCCCCTAGAGATAGTTGGTCGGCCATTTCCCTGAGATCCGGCATCAGTTCGCCGTCACCCACGAGCAGGAGATGCAGGTTCGGGAACTCTTGGATCAGCCCGGGCATGGATTGCAGCAGAAGATCCAAACCCTCGTATCGAAAAAAGTAGCCGATGTACCCGATTGTGAGTGCGCGATCGAGTTTCAGGCGCTTCATCAGCGGCTCAGGAGGTGGTCCGGGAACGTGAAGGGTAGTGTCAACCCCGTTCCGCGCCACCACAATTCTGTCCCGCTGAATGCCGCGGGACCTGATTTCGTTTGCCAGTCCTTCGCAGATCGCGCAGCAGACGTCCGCTCTTTTCAGTGCCAGATTTTCCAGGTACCGGATCCCCTTGTATTGGAGCGAGTTCTCACTCAACTTTCCCCGACCGGCGTGTGAATCTTCCCAAATCCCGCGAACCTCATATATTGTGGGAATATTTCTTCTCCTGCCCACAATGTTGCCAACGATTCCGCAGGTGAACGGTGAATGCGCATGGACAATTGTGGGCTGATAGCGGGCCGCGAGTTTCAGGGCCGTTCTCAACATTGAGAAATTTTGCAGCACTCTCAAGACAGCCTTCACTCGACTGTCATCTTTGACCTCCGCGGTGGCAGGAAAAGCATCGCTGCACGTCCTGAAGTACCTGACATCGTCTATGCGCTCGCTACGTTCCGAATCAAGCTCCCCCAGCGGCAGTTGGGAGGGGGAAGTGAGAACTATCTGGTCCACTCCTTTCTTGTGGAGGCTCCGGACGATCTGCCTGCTTCGAATGGCGTACCCATGCGTCCCGGGAACAGATCGATGCAGTATGTGTATTATGCGCAAATTGGACCTCTCTCACCGTTTTCATGGCTCAGCAAAGCGGGCGAATTCCTCGGAATGAACAAGACCGACGATTTCCTCGGGAAGATGGAGCAGGGGGCTGTCCGCAGGAAGAGTCAACCTACCGGTCGCCGGCCTGATAGCCATGAGATACCCGGCACGCGCCCCGGCGCTGACAGAACCGCGCAGGTTGGGCGCGGGAGTCTTGAGCCCGTAAAGACGTGAATACCAGCCGCCAATGGGGTTCTCTGAACCGCACAGTATGGACATTTGAGCCCCATCCGGCTGAAGGAGTAGTCCGGCAAGGCTTCCTGAATCGGATGAAGCTGAAAACCGCGTGTTGTTGAGTTGGGTCAGCGACCACTCCGGTGACCAGTGGAGGGACCATTCCAGGCGGGGCTCCCCTTTTCCGTTCACGTAATCCAGGACAATGAGCCCCTGCCCGATCAAGTGCAGGATGAAACGGTGGTGTACGAGTCTTCCCCATTTCACCTGACCGCTCAACAATTGCCAGCCCTTTCCTTCTTTCGGGGGATGCAGACATATGTCAGGAGGCCTTGACCAGCGAAACGTGTCTATGGGATTGGATTGGCTGCCTCCATCAACACGTATGGTGTTGTGAGCCAACGTGGACCTGAAATATTCTCTCCACAGAGGTGGACCGTTGTACCAGCAAGTTCCCGGGTCAACTATCGCGGGCACACCATTGTAGAACAGGACAAATGAAAGTCCGTCTGCATGCCCATGCCCGAAACCGGGATAGATTCCCAGCGGACCGCCGTCAAAGACAATGTGGAACGATCCGTCTGCGCTGACCTGATAGCCTCCTGACGGGAAGCAACGTAGGCCGGTCGAGTCCGGGGAACCCTCCCCTTCCTGGTTTTGCGGCGCACGAGGTTTCCGCGAGCCGGCCTGGAATGAATCGAGACCAACAGGTCCAAGGAGAAGGAACGCCTCTGCCGGATACGTCTCAATTCCATTGTACAGGCCAGGCTCGTCCAAAATGGCCGCTCCCATGGCAAAGAGCGCTGAAAAGTCCCAATAGTCGTCAATCTGCCATCCTAGAGCGAATCCGGTGTCGCTGTCTCCGATCATGGGGATTCTATCGGGCCGGGGACTCAGGGCCTGGACAAACTTCAAACCCGCGGCCAAACGTTCAAATGCTACGTCAGGAAGCCGAATTCCATTCACCCGGGCCAAATGGATGAGGGGAAGCAGGAATTCGGAAACGAAACGGAAATATCCTGTGCTCTGTTCAGCATAGACCCCATCAGAAAGAATGAGCTTTGGAACCAGCCAACCGAGGATTCTGAGCGATCGTGTACGCCACCTGTCGGACCGGGAAAACGGTTCGTACATGATTGAGAGATGAAGAAGGGCCGCACTCTCGCCCAACAGGTGATTGCCGGTCGCATGGTCAAGGGACAGTTCGCTGTCAAGGTGTCTTACGTGAATATAGAGGCATGATAGGAAGCGGGCCATGAAATCATCGTCCCAGGACGCGGAACCCATGCACAGAACGTGACAGCGGGCCCATGAGAGGGCTCGCAGGGCCACCTCCAGGTTGCTGCTCCATTGGACGCCGAACGGATAGGGAACCGCATCCATCCAGCTTTCTATTTGCTCCTTGGCGCGGGCCGCGAATCGATTGTCACCGGTAATTCTCCAGGCCGCGCCGAGGCAAAGCAAGTGCTGAAATCGGTTCAGTTCCCAGCACCACTTCACATCCTGTTCCGGCCTGTTCGGATCTGAGTAAAAGCGAACTTCCGAATAGTACTTTGCAGGCCAGCCGTCGTCCGGCCGAGTCTCATCCAGCGTCGAAGACCAGGGAACGTTTCCCGGGTCAAATTCCTTCCACTGAAACAGTGTGAACCTCCCTGCCGACGAAGACTCCGCCCTAGCCACGATCTGCTCGGCCGGCTCCGGATAGACCCTGGAAAACTCTTTCCAAAAGGAGCGAGCTTGCCACCATTCGGCCGGCAATCTGCCGCGAACGGCTGAGTTGAGATTTTCGAAACGGTCCTTCGCGGATTCCAGATTCAGCCATCTATCAATTTGACCGCGGCAACGGTCAATGGAAAAGGCCTCAGTATCCTTCCTTAGGCTCCGCTTCTGCTTCCAATGCCTCATCCCCGAGGCAAGCCGCCAATAGGGTTCACTCATGCGAGCAGATCTTACGCGCCGAACATAATATGGTAACATGGCGAGCCGCATCAGGCCTCCTCAGCCCCGGGCGCGGGTTTGCCTCAAAATAATTCTATCGAGGCTTCATTTCACCAGAGATTCGATCAGTGCTCGATAAGTCTGGTATTCTCGATCCCAGGAGAACAGATCTGTACGCTCTCGGGCATTCCGCACCAACCTTTCCCTGGTGTCCGGGGATCGGTACAGTTCGAGGATCTTCCGAGCGAGGGCCTGATGATCGCCGGAAGGGACAAAGGCTATGGATTCGTCTCCGTACAGATCCTCCAGCACTGAAAGCCTTGTAGCTACTATGCACAGGCCCAAGGCAGCCATTTCGGGAATCTTCAGCGACAGTGCCAGGTCCATGTGTCTGTCTCGGTACGCCGGATATACACCGATATCCGCGTCCTGCATGATCGCGCCAATCTGCTCCAGCGGAACCGGATCGTCCAACCTGACAATGTCCGCCACTCCAAGTTCCCTTGCCAGCTCAAGGCTCCGGGTCAGGGCCGCGCCTTCGTTTCGTATTTTCGGCACAATGCGGAGTCTTATTTCCGGGATCTCGCTGCGCAAGAGAGGGAGACTCCGCACGCAAACGTCCAGGCCGTACCGTTCGGCAACTGTGCCTACATAGAGCAATGTGAAAAACTTTCTTTCCAGTGGGGCGACGTGGTATCCGGCATCAGGCTTGAAGATTCCGGTGTACGCGGAATTGGTCACGACCGTGATCTTGTCCGGAGAAATGCCTCTTTGCACAAGGATTCTCTTGAACGTATCCGTGGCCGTCACCACGTGGGTACTGAACATCACCGCTATCTTTTCCAGAAAAACCTGAATCTTTACAATCGGATGCTCGTCCGTGAGCCCCAGCTTGGAAATAGTTATCTCAGGAACAGGATCGTGCACGTTCAAGATGACCGGGCAACCCCTCAAACGGGGCACAAGAGCGCAGAACACCAGAAAATCCGGCATGTTGTGTATATGGATCAGGTCGTAGCGGACGCGCAGGTCCAGCCGGCTCACCCGGATGAACATCCAGACAGCGGAAATCAGCCACTCCAGTAGATGACTCACCCCTTCGCTGCGTTTTCTTGTCTTGGGTATCGGATATACACGAATGTTCTCAGGATGTGAGTCTGCCTCTATTCCATCGGAGGCCAAGCAGACAATATCCACAAGCCCGCCCTCCCGGGCCAGACACTCGGCATAACGCCTCACCCGAGCGTCCCGTTCATAAATGCTGTGGGTGAGCATGCAGACTTTCATCCTGTCAGCCAGCTTCAACCTCCTGGTCCCGGAACGGTCCGGTCGCGATTTCCTTGTCTACGCGCAACCGCGTGACGTGCAAACAAATTACGTGGAACGGACCAGACCACGGCTGAAACGCATTGCTGAGATTTCTGTCTGATTGGACGGTCATTCACGCACGAACGTTCAAGACCAAAGGCCATTTCTATAGAAAACGATAGACGTAGTTGGGAACATGAAAGTCGCGCTTGTTCAGGATGATCCCGAGAATGTCGGCGCCCGCGGACCTCAATCCATCCAATGCGTCGTTGATTTGTTCCGCCCTGGTTCTATTGGCCTCAACGACAACTATGACCGCATCCACGAAGCCGGAAAGAACTCTGGCATCAGCGAAGGGAAGCACGGGTGGAGTGTCAACCAGCACAAATCGGTACTGATTCCCCATTTCGGCAAGAAGGCTGCGTAGTCTGCCTCTGAAGGGTTTTGAGGATAGTAAATCTCCACCGTTCTGGGTACCGTCCGCCGGCAGGACGGAGACCTGCGACGAGACCCTTTGAATCGCCTTGGCGGCCTGTGTCTGCTGTCCTAGGACCGCCTGAAGGCCGTCAGCCGGGGTCAGTCCGAAGGTTTTCCGAAAAGAAGGCCTCCTGAAATTGGCCTCGACTGCCAGGATGGAGTCCTGACCATAGATTGTACCAAGGAAGACCCCGAATCCCAGGGTAACACTCGTAACGCCCTCGTCGAACTGGGCCGAGGTGAACTGAAGCACCTTCGGGCGGCCTCCGCGGCTGTCCGGCGCAGCAATAGCATCGCGCAACTTGTGGAATTCATCATCAAAAAAAGAAGGAAACGAGTTTATCAAGTCCGCAGGATCTTTTGCTCTCATTGTCGTACTCCTTGTTGACGACCTTCAGCACAGTTGCAATGGTCTCAGTGGCCAATTCGGCTGTCTTGCCTTTGCATGGCTCAACAAAACCCGGGGAGTCATTCTTTACCGATAGTGGTGACTCTGTTCTTGGTAGTCAACCTCTTCTTCTCAAGATAACCCATCGATGCCGTCAAGGCCAGAAAAACACAGACTGTTGCATAGGACACCGGTAGATGAAACCGGTTGAAGACTCTCATGAAGAACGAGCTGATCATTGCGGCAAACAGTCCGGCAGCCACCGCCGCTATCAAGGAATCAGAGGACCGAGTCAATCTCCATAGTCTGACAGACATGGCCACCATGAGCCAGTAATAGAGAAAAGCTCCGACAACACCCCGTTCTACCAGCTGCAATAGGTACTCGCTGTGCACCGAGGCATGCCAGGTGTGCCTAAGCTTAACAGGCATGTATTTGTCAATCTCAAAAGAGTAATTGCTCGCCCCCACTCCCAGAACCCAATTGTCTTTGAACATGGAGATGGCTGTCCGAGCAAGAGGGATCCTTACCTCGCCCCATGTGCCTACTCGAAACCTGGTGACAATGAAAGGGCTCGCAAGCATCAAAATGAGCATGGCCACAACAGCGCCCTTCAAGACAGTCCCCGAGGCCACCCACTTTCGGACCACTCCTATAGCGAGGATCGTTACGAACGACACGGCTATTGCCAACCATGCGGCCCTGTGCTTGGCCGCTATAATCCCTGCCAGCCCAACAAGTATGCAGAAAAGGGCCACGCCACGAGAAAGCTTATCCGGCAACTTCAAATAGTAGACCAGCCCCAGTGGAAACACCATTGCCATTACCTGGGCCGAGATCACCTCATCCCCCAAGAACCCGGCAGCCCGGAATCCCACTACGTCTCTTGGATCATAGAACTCACCCATCAGAGTGTAGTTCAGGCCGGTGACAAATTGTCCAATCATATACACTGCTTGAGCGAGAGCGCCTGCGAATAGCGCATACAGGACGACTCGAAGATCTCTGTGAGTGTTGAGGTTGTTCACAAGATAGAAGTACAGCAGGAACCCCAGTGACAAAACTATGACCTCGTATATGCTGTACTCGAACCTCGTCGCAGTCAACTTGCTCGCGATCAGGCTGTATGCAATCCACGCAAGCAAAAGAGTTCCAAGAGGATGCCCGAGGGTAGGCCTTCTCATGGATCTGCCCAAGCACACTAACGCAAACCAGTAAATATACAGAATGGCAAGCAAGAAGTCGACCGATGTCACGGCGATCCCTGCTACAAAAGGGCTGCTCTGAAACTGGACCAATGGGCGGAAAGAAACGTGGTAGTCCAGCCCGGTTGGGATCAGCAATATCATCATGAACAGAAGAAAGGTCTTCAAGTCACGGATGAACAGGGCAAGACCGAGAAACAACAACACGACCAGGAAAAGGAAGAGCACCGGTTTCACGCCATACTGCATCGCCGTCACCAGCAGGTGACCCATGACCAGGGCGGCTGACCCGCAGATAAACATCACAGCAGCATTAGAAACCGACGAAGACTTAGGCATTATCCAGCCTCAATACCGGACCACGCACATGCATCCCTTTTGATTCCCGGAAAGGGTACGCGTCCGGAATGAGCAGGCACGGACCCGGGACATCTCACGACGCCTGAGAACCTTTCACAGAACACTCGTCTCACAAAGACCGACTGTGCTCGGCTCCCTTTCCCTTTCACGGGCCGGCATGCACGGGGCGCCAGAGCCCGCTTCACGCAGGGTTCTCCAGTTCCCACACTAACACTGTCACAGGATCAGGGCAAGGCATTTCCCGCCCGGGGCTTCCCAAAGGCCGCCGTGGGACCGCACATTTTGCCATGAGATATCGGGACATTGGAATTCGTCGGCACACCCTCTCACTGCGGGATTTTGCCGGGCATCCTCTGTACTATGGACAACACATCCGACGCGATTCTTCGGGCGACTATTTCGTTCCCCTTTTCCGAAACATGGCACAAATCAATGAAGATCGGCCCCTGGAAATCCAAGAATATGTTGCTCAAGTCATGGAAGTTCTCATTTCCGGGCGGACCCTCCGATCGCGATACTGCCTCGTACACATTCAGAAAGGAATCCTTCATCTCTTTTGTGCGCCGGGTTATTTGAGATTCATACGATGTTGAATTGCGCTTGTGGAAAACCAGGGGTTGCCAATAGAATAGGGCCTTGAAATCGAACGATCTGCCCAACGCCTCAACTATTTTCATATTGCTGCGATAATTTCGGACCACCTCTCGGGCCAGCCTTTCGCTGGTGGCCTTGTCGATCCCGGCCCATCCGTATCCCATGGTCCAGTCACCGTCCCCGGCCTTGTAGCGTCCCGCTGCAATTGCCTTGGCGGCTCGGTAGGTCTCGGATCGCTTCAGCAAAGTCGAGCCGAAGGTCCAGAGCAGCGGTATTGTCTTAGCGCTCAAAACATTGAATTCCCGCCTCCTGTTGATCTCATTCTGAGGCAAACCGGCAGTATTATTCTGAAAACTGGAAAACACGTCATTCACTCCATCGTAGAAGATCACAATGTCGGGAGCGAAACCCGCCTGCAATGCTCCGATCAGAGCAACAACTTCCTGAGTGACCACATATCCTGTTTCAGCGTAATTTGTGACTTCCGTACACCTGTTTGTTGATGCGGACACGAAACGGGAAAGATAAGAAGGAATGGTGAAGTCGTCTCTTGCGCCGAAACCCCACAGGGAGGATCCACCGAGCATGAGAATCTTCACCTTCCCGGTCTCGCCGGCGCACTCGGGGTTCCAGGTCCGTCTCACCCCGCGGTCGTCAACATGAACGTATTTCCCTGAAAATCGGTCTCTTCTCCATTGCACGTAGGGCCGCCAGACTGTACTGATGGACTCCAACTCCTTGAAGCAGTCCTTCACCCAGTGTTCACCCTTATAGGCATCCGCCTCTATGCGCGAATCCTTCGCATCGTCCCCTCGGTGCATGAAGTGCCTCGTGAGACGAAGTCCCCCCTCCACTATCAACAAAAGGACCATTGTGGCGGCAATCAGGGAGACCAGATACGCCCCGGCTCTGCCCGTCCTGGAAAGGAATACAGCGACGTGCGCCATTTGATACTCTCCGTACAAAGTCTTCGCTTCAGCGTAGTGACGCCGAATTCATCTCCAGTCCGCTACCCTTGATCCGGCCCGATTCAGAACAACTCCACGGTTCATGAAGGCCGGACTACTGTGCTGTTCCGACTCATACCAATGCGCGTTCAAACAAGTGATAAGGACCACTGCTGGGCAAGCCGGCAGTGGCACCCAAAAAACCGATCTCACTCTCTTGATTGCGCATTGGCATCAGGCCTCATGGCAATCATCGTCCTGACCACGTGCCCCCCTTTGCTAAAGGGGGGGTCGTTCGGGTCCCCCCCCTTTGAAAAAAGGGGGGTTAGGGGGGATTTTGAGACGCGGTCCTTCACCTGTACACTGTACTTCTTTGAACGCAACTTGGTATCACTCTGTTGATTGCGCATTGGTATTACATGTCACGGGTCAGTTGACCCCAAGATAATCAGCTATGGTCTTTACGATCTTCTCCGCCACCCCGGTACCAAGGCTCTTGACCGCGGACCCCGCGCTCTTGTGTCGGCCCGTTTCTATCTGGTGGAGCACGTTCAGCACTTTGTCCTTGCTTCGTCCCACGAGTGTTGATGTGCCCTGTTCAACATAGATGGGGCGCTCAGTGTTCTCCCGGCAGACCAGACATGGAATGTTGAAAAACGCGGCCTCCGACTGCACAGACCCGGAATCGGACAAGACCAGCCGGGCGCCTGTCATAAGGGATAGGAAATCCAAGTACGGAGACGGGCTGGTGATCTTAAGGTTTGTAATGGATTCAAGTTCGGTTCTCAGACCGAATTGATCCAGGCGGGAAGCGGTCCGGGGATGCATTGGAAATATACCGGGCAGATCAATCGCCTTGAGGATGTCGATGATTTCCCTCAAAGACTCGGGATCGTCCACATTCGACGGCCTGTGGAAAGTCACCAGGGCATAGGAGCCGGCTGCCAGTTGAAACCGTTTCCAGGGGCTCAGCGATTTGACGTTCTCGATGAACATCTGAAGTGTTTCCAACATGATATCACCCACCAGGTGGACTCGGGCGCGGTCAATGCCTTCTCTCTGGAGGTTTTCCACTCCCGAAGGCTCTGACACGAACAGCAAGTTGGAAAGATGATCGGTCAGACGGCGATTGTGTTCTTCGGGCATGGTTTCGTCGAAGGATCTTAGACCCGCCTCCACGTGCGCTACAGGGATAAAGAGTTTTCTGGCCACCAGTGAAGCCGCTATGGTCGAGTCCACGTCTCCTACCACTATTACCAGCGTGGGCTTTATCTCGAGACAGGCCTGCTCAAAAGCAATCATTATCTTGCCTGTCATTTCTCCGTGGCCGCCCGAACCTATGCCAAGGTGCAGATAAGGATCGGAAAGACCAAGTTGTCGAAAGAAGACATCGCTCATTACGTCGTCATAGTGTTGACCCGTGTGGACTATCAGGTGGTCCAGTCGATCGTACTTCTTGAATTCCCTTTCCAGTGGAGCGATTTTCATGAAGTTCGGTCGCGCTCCGACAACACTGACTATTCTCATGGGGAGATCCTATGGCTATGCCCTTCTTCTTGAATGTCTCGGCTTCCCTTCGGGCGACCGCCGGTCGCCGCTACGTTCCTTCTGAGAACTGTCATATGCTCCTATTCTCAGAACGGGAGAGGAGAAATTGCTCAATGATGTCCGCGATCCTTTGTGAAGATCGACCGTCGCCGAAAGGATTCTCCTTTGCGACCATTGATCTGTAGTGTTCGTGATCATGAAGGAGTCTCGATGACTCACTGACGATCTTCTCCCTGTCGGTTCCCGCGAGCAGAGCTGTGCCTGCCTGGACCGCCTCGGGCCGCTCGGTAACGTTCCTCGCCACCAGAACAGGCTTTCCCAGGGAGGGCGCTTCCTCCTGAATACCACCCGAATCAGTGATGATAAAATACGCTCTCTGCATCAAAGCGACAAAGCGGAAATAATCGGGCGGAGGAATAATCCTGATTCTGTCGCGGCCTCCAAGAATCTCTCCCACACCTGCTATCACATTGGGATTGGGGTGGAGCGAATAGACCACAAAAACGTCCGGATCGGCTTCCACGAGATCCACAAGGGCCAAGGCCAGGTCTCGCAGGCCGCGACCGAAATTTTCCCTCCGATGGCCTGTGACAAGGATCAGGCGGCCCTCAGGGAGGTCAAGTTCATCAAGATATTTGCCCGCTTGGTTTCCATGTCGCAAGATCTCCACTGTTTGAAGAAGCGCGTCAATAACAGTGTTGCCCAGCACATAAATCGACTCAGGTGAGATCCGTTCTTCGCGAAGATTCTGCGCGGCTCTCTCAGTAGGGCAGAAATTCAAGTCCGCCACATGAGAGATGAGGGTTCTGTTGATTTCTTCAGGAAAGGGCTGGAACCGATCGTAGGAACGCAGACCGGCTTCAACGTGCGCCACCGGGACTTTTGAGTAAAAGGCCCCCAATGCGGCTGCAAACGCTGAGCTCGTATCACCCTGGACCACAACCAGGTCAGGATCTTCCATTTGCAGTACTTCCCTGAAGCGCACCAGGACCTCGGCTGTGATGTCAAACAGATCAGGATCGTCCTTCTGAACATTCAGGTCATAATCGGGGCGCACATGAAAATTTTGCAGAATCGTGTCCAGAAGCTCTCGGTGCTGGCCCGTAATGCAACAGATGACGCGGATTCCGTCCGAACGAGCCTTCATCTCCTTGTAGAGAGGGGCAAGTTTGATGGCTTCAGGCCTGGTTCCTATGACTATCAACACCGTGTTCGTCTGAGTGGTCATCGTCACCTGAGGTTAGATCGGCTTTCAGAGGGCCGGCGACACCAGCCCTTTCCCGGGCAGGTCCTGACGCTGTGGATAATAATGCCCCAGAACTCACCTCCTGGCAAGGTCCGTTTCCAAGAACCCGCAAGCCCTCGGCTTCGTAGGGCAGATCCTCTCATCGAACACGTCATTGCGAGGAGTGAAACGACGAAGCAATCCCCTTGTGCATCGCGCAGGAGATTGCTTCGCTATGCCCGCAATGGCATCTTACGACGCGCTCCGAATTACTGAACGGTTACTCCATTGAACCACGAGGGCTTGAATCATCTTGAGAATCGGTGTATTATCCAGTCAACAGGCTGAAGAGTTGCTCGGAGCCCCTAATGCGGAAGATGGCCCCAGGATTGTTGGTAATACTCGCCGCTGTGATGCTGTGGCCGATGCACGGGACCTGCTCCCAGAACAAGGTCGACGACGAGCCTCTCGTATACTCATCCTTTTACATCAAGGGTCGGCCGAACTACAAGGGAAGCCGATGGGTCTTTGAGTCCGGGACTCACAGGCTCATCGGGTACGCCATGTGGGACGCGGTCAAAAGGCGATTCACTGTTTTTGACCTCAAGGGGCGGTATTATGGATTTTACCAGGCGACGATCCAGGGATTCTATCCCGGCTTTTACCGCCAATATCTCAAGTACGACAAGAATAACAGGTATAGCTACGCTGTCATGGCCCTTCCGGGGGGCAGGCCGTTGACCGCGAAAAACCGATACGGCGAATTGGGTGGGCAGTGGGTCCTCAATGACAAGGGGAATATTACGCTGCCCGACACCACCCCCAGACCGTCGGCCACACCCTTGGACGGCCTGGACGACTTGTACTCCCCTGATTAGTGATGACGTGTAATGGTTCACCCGGCTTGAAGCGGTTCTGCGCCCGGCGCCGCTGGAGGGTCCACTAGACTTTGATTCGCTGCAACTTGTTCGACTGACACGATGGAAGGGACTCCGGAGCGGCATGAACAGAAGCATGTTTAAGAATACTATCGCTCTGGCCGTCCCCAATCTGCTCAATCCCGTCATTTCCTTCCTGCTGGTTTTGGCAATTTCCAGATTCATGGGCATTGAAGGACTGGGGCAATATTCCCTGGTCTTATCGTACATCACCATTTTCGGTTCTCTTGCATCCATGGGCCTGGGAAGTTTGATCGCCAGAGAGGTGGCCAAAAGACCTGAAGGCGCTCATGTTCTGTTTCTCAATGCCACTCTGTTCGGGACCGTCGCGTCCCTTGTGACCTTTGTGGGAATGAACGGCCTGGTTATGGTCATGGGTTACGAAAGAGAAGTGGTTCAGGCCGCGTTCATTATGTCGCTCTCCCTGGTCCTGTCCACGGCAACATACTACGCAGAGTCCGTATTTCGCGCTGTTGAAAAATCCGAGTATGTGGCGTTCACCTACATAACTGAGACCATCCTCAGAGTAGGAATATGCGTTTTTCTCGCATGGCGTGGGTACGGAATTGTCGCTCTTTTTGGTGCGATTCTGGGGACCAGGGTTCTCGCGGCCGCGCTTATTTTTGGTTTCTATGTGAAAGTCTTGGGCCTGCCCCGCTGGGAGTTCAGGCCTGAAATGTGGCGTGTGCTTGCAGGACAAGCTCCTGTTTTTACCAGCATTGTGATTTTTTCTACCATACATCTGAGCGTCGATCAAATAATGCTCTCCAAGCTCATAAGCGTGGAAGCAGTGGGCGTCTACAGCGCGGCCGACCGGCTCTTGTACATTTGCAGGACCCTGCCCATGGCTTTCTCGGCGGCTCTGTTGCCCTTCTTCACCAAAGAGTTCCTGGCGGGAACCAAGCACCTACAGAGCCTGACAACGGCATCCCTGAGGTACATATTCCTGGGAACCATGCCCTTGGTAGTGGGAACCGCGATTCTTAGCGACCAGATCATAGCTCTCCTATATGGTCAGCAATTCCATGCCTCGGTCCCAATATTGAGGTTGCACATTCTTTCCTTGATACCCTTCAGTCTGGCGTACATTTTCGCGGAAATCCTCATTGCAACCGATAATCAGAAGGTGGACCTGACCATTAACATTATCGCGGCCGTGATCAACGTTGTCCTGAATTTTATCTTGATACCTCATCTGGCCGAAATAGGCGCGGTGGCCGCCACGCTCATAACCATAGTGGTTTTTAATCAGTTGCAGTATCGATATGTAAAGAGGCGTCTTTTCTCAGTCGACTTCGGGGCACTCATCGGTAAGCCTCTTTTGGCTACCATTGCAATGGGCGGGGTCACATACCTACTCAGAGACCTGAATGTGTTCCTCAATATCACAATATCTGCTGCTGTCTATTTCCTGCTCGTTTTCTTGCTCAAGGCTCTCTCCCCCCAGGAAATCAGCTTGATCAAAGGATTGCTGGTAAGAGTGCGGGGCCGCGGTTGAGGGAGCCGCGGTCACACACCGACTTGCGGTAGCCCCCCCGCGGCCGCATCGACCACACTAAAGGTAACGCGAGTCACCTCCACAAGCTCCTCAAAAGTGACGGCCGCCGGCTTTTCCTGCCGCACGGAATCCAGAAACCCTGTAACGCACGGCAAGTGCCCCTTATCCTGTCGCCAGAGGCGCATGCTCTTGAAACCGGGCCAACCGTATCCCACAAGAGTGCGGAAATTGTCCAGTTGCAGAATGCCGCCCGCGCAGAAAACCTCAAGCCGCTCCTTGGGAAAGGATTTGTGACCATTCGCCAAATAGTGGATTGTGCCGAAGGAACCGTCCGAAAACGAAAGTGTGAAAGTCATCTTATCGTGGGTGACGCCTCCCCCGGGGACCATGCCCATTGAGGTGACATTAGCCGATACCACCGCAGATCCGGCCAGGTACCGCAGAAGATCCACAAAATGGCATGCTTCGCCGATGATTCTTCCTCCACCGATCTCGGGATCTTGAGTCCAGTGGTCAGAGGGAATCTCACCTGCATTCACGGTCATGATGAAGGATTTGGGTTCTACCAGAGGATCGATCAGCTCTTTGATCTTCACTATGTGAGGAGAGAAGCGCCGGTTGAAACCGACCATAAGGAGAGGGGATGTGCCGGCCGCGATCAACGAAGAGTAAACCTCCTCCACCTCGGCGAGTTCCCCGGGATTGATGGCAAGCGGCTTTTCGACGAACACGTGCTTTCCGGCCCTCAATGCTTCGTTGACGTAACTCGCGTGGGTATCGTGGCGGGTCAGCACAAACACCGTGTTGATTTCAGGGTCTGACATCAAGCCTTGGACATCAGTCGTAGTTTGCTCGAATCCGAACTTGCGAGCCGCGCGAGATGCGGTGAATCCTCCCTGGGAAGCAACGGTCTTGAGTCGGACCTTGTTCTTTCTTAGGGCCGGCAGAATGACCCCAACCGCGTGGTCCCCGGTTCCGATCACTCCTACCACCGGAGAAATCCGCGTCTGCGCTGAAGAGACCTTCTGCGGCCTCGAAGCCGTACGGCCGGCACGCGTCGAGACAGTCCGTATCAGCAATCTTTCGGTAGTCTGCTCATCTTCCGAGGGATATTGCAGGACTATTCCCAGGGAACTCTCCCCGCGTTCAAGGATCTCATAGGCTTCCAAGGCTCTCTCGAACGGGAACCGGTGTGTAATAATAGGTTCCACGTCTATCTTTCCGTCGCGAATCAGTGAGAGCACAGCCTCGAAGTTTCGTTGTTCGGTCCAGCGAACAAAACCGAATGGATAGTCATGCCCCTGTTGTTCAAAGAATGGATCGTACCTGCCGGGTCCGTAGGAACAGGAAACCTGAAACGTAAGCTCTTTCTCGTAGAAATCATCGCGGGAAAGGTGGAGTCCTGTTTGTCCCACCAGGACTATCCGTCCCCTCTTGCGGCACATCATGGCCGCCTGATGGATCGGCTCGTTACTGGTGGTGTGAGCCGTCACAAGTACACCATCAACTCCGCGTCCGTCGGAGAAGGACAGGGCCGCTCTGACAGGATCTTCGTTCTTCGAGATGTCCACGCCCATGGCGCCGAACCGCCTTGCCAGGTCAAGTCTCTCGGGATCCCTATCCACTCCCATCACCCGGCACCCGTTGGCCAGCAAGACCTGAACCGTGAAGAGACCGATCAATCCCAGACCGATCACTACGAAACATTCTCCAATGGTAGGTTGCACGAGACGTATTCCCTGCACGGCCACAGCCCCGAGCACGGTAAACCCGGCAGCCTCGTCGGATACTCCTTCAGGTATCCGGGCACACAAATTCCTCGGTACGCAGACCAATTCAGCGTGAGGACCGTTCGACACCACACGGTCACCGGGGCTGAAGTCATCCACGCCCGCGCCCACCTCCACCACGACGCCCGCATTGCTGTACCCCATGATTATGCGATCTTCGAGTTTATCCCGGACCGCGGCCACGGTGGCAAGAACACCGTCGGTCCTTACCTTTTCCAGGGTCCGGAGGACCTTCTCGGGCCGCTGTCGAGCCTTTTCAATAAGGCCGGCCTTGCCGAATTCCACCATTGACCGCTCCGTGCCCGCTGAAACCACACTCGCGTTGGACCTGATCAGCAGGCGCCCACGACCCGCCACCGGCGCGGGGAATTCGCTGATACTGATTTCACCGTTTCCCAAAGTGTGAAAGATCTGCTTCATGATTAATGATCCGGTATTCTCAAATCTAGGTCCTATTGCGGACTCTGCAATCGAGTCTCACGTATGCAGCATATCACAAACAAATCCAAGGAGCGCCGCGTTTTGTGATAATCGAATTTGCAGGGGACATGAGGTAAAGGCGCGGGGCAGGTTTTCTCACCGGACATGTCATTGCAAGGAGTGAAGCGACGAAGCAATCCCCGCATTCAGTGGGCAGGAGATTGCTTCGCTGCGCTCGCAATGACATATTGGGACAGCCCCCCGCATGACTGATACCGATGTGCGATCAAACGAGTACTGAAGAGCACTGCTGGGCAAGCCGGCAGTGGCACCCTAAAACAGAACCGTACTCCTTGGATCTCAACTTCGCATGAGGGCTTACACACCCCAAAGAGGAGGGGTTGCAATTCACACTCTGATGTGCAAGATTCCTTGCACTCTGGGCTTTCATACTTTGTTGTGTTTCAATTCCCGGCATGAAAGTCGGTATGAAAATGGTCTCGTCAGTAAATCTCCCCTCTGAAGGGAAAATCATATGTGCGGCATAGTGGGATCTCTCGTTTTCCGAAACAGCCGGTTCCGAGTGAGCGAACAGTACATCATTCGCATGAGGGAGACTATGGCTCACCGCGGCCCGGACGGCGCGGGCGCCTGGATATCTCCGGACTGCCGTGTGGGCTTGGGCCACCGCAGACTGGCCATAATAGATCTGTCCGAGGCCGCGAATCAGCCCATGTGCAACGAGGACGGTACCCTCTGGATAGCGTTCAATGGTGAGATCTACAATCACGCGGACATTCGCACAGAACTGGAAAAGACGGGCCGGCACACGTGGAGCACCGATCATTCAGACACCGAGGTCATCCTGCACGCGTTTGAACAATGGGGGATCGATTGTCTGGAGAGATTCCGCGGCATGTTCGCCATTGCGCTCTGGGACTCCAATACCCGGGAATTATGGCTGATCAGAGACAGGATAGGCATAAAGCCTCTCTATTATTCTTTTCACAACGGCCGAATAACCTTTGCTTCAGAAATCAAGGCGCTTCTCGAAGATCCCGATCAGATAAGGGAAGTCCATGAGGAATCCCTGCGCCATTACCTGTCCTTCCTCACCACTCCTGCCCCTCAGACACTGTTCAAGGGGATCAAGAAGCTGCGACCCGGGACATGGTTGCGAATCTCCGAAGACGGCTCGGTTCGAGAAGAACGTTACTGGGACGTGTTGGAAAACTCGGGTCCCCTTATCTCAGCGTCGGAAGAAGAAATCGCCCACATGCTTCAGCAAGAGCTGCGCACTGCGGTGAGACTCCGGAAAATCAGCGACGTTCCTGTTGGGATCTTCCTCTCCGGCGGTGTCGATTCCACAACAAACAGCTTCCTCTTTTCCGAGGACGCGGTGGAACCTGTAAAGACCTTCACCATTGGGTACGAGGGCGAGTACAAGAGTTACGCCAGTGAAACCAATCCAGCGCAAAGAGTGGCTCACATAATCGGATCAGACCATCATGAGCGACTCCTCACATTGGACGATTTCCTTGAATTCCTTCCGGAAATGGTCAGGCTCCAGGATGAACCAATCGCGGACCCGGTTTGCGTTCCCCTTTACTATGTTTCCAAGCTGGCCAAAGACAACGGTGTCACGGTTGCCCAGGTAGGAGAAGGATCAGACGAACTCTTCTGCGGATACGACCAATGGCGGCATATGCTCCAGATGGAACGATTAAGTGGGCTCCCCATGTGGAGACCAGTCAGCCGCATGGGTGTTCTGGGCATGAAACTGATAGGCTGGGATTCGCGGCAACCTTACGAGTGGCTCAATAGAAGCGCTTCTGGACTTCCACTGTATTGGGGTGGAATCGACGCGTTTTTTGAACACCAGATCCAGGCACTGCTTTCGGAAAGAATGCGCAAGACCCTCGGGGCTGTGAGTTCATGGGACGCGGTCGCCCCTCTGTATCAGGAATTCCTGGAAAAGGCCGGAGAGAAGACGCGCCTCAACTGGATGACCTACGCTGACTTGAATTTCCGTTTGCCGGAGCTGCTTCTCATGCGGGTCGACAAGATGAGCATGGCGGTGAGCCTGGAAAGTCGCGTGCCGTTCCTGGATCACAAGTTCGTGGAACTGGCAATGAGAATACCGAGCCGGATCAAGGCCAAAGATGTTCAGCAAAAGTACATATTGAAAAAGGCCGTGAGGCCTCTGATTCCTGATTGGGTCATAGATCGAAAGAAACAGGGGTTCTGGGCGCCGATCCACGAATGGTTCCTGGACCGCCTTGGGGACCGGGCCCGGCAGGTGGTTGAAGACTTCTGTAAGCAGACCGATTATTTTGATCCGTCGGAATGCTCGAAGCTCTTCACGGGTTTTCCCAACACACGCTCTGCGATCCGAGCATGGACCCTCCTGAACCTGGCTCTCTGGTGGAGACACTACATCAAATCCGACAACGGGCCGCTCCTGTAAACACCTTGTCCCATGCTGTCAGCCTTCATTTTCGCGAGAGACCTCGAGCACATCCAATGATTTGAGAAGTTGTCGGGAGCAGGTCTTCGTACAGCCGCGTAGCATGGTACGCGGTCCTCATACCGAGTATCATCGCAAGAAAGCGACAACGAAATATGAGAGTGCTTTCCGTTGTTCACTGGTCCGTGGCTTCGCCTCGGACAGGGTACTCCAAG